>JADYYU010000388.1 GCA_020853515.1 Chitinophagaceae bacterium
TCATCCGTTCGGTACGGATCTGCACTTCCACCCATCGCCCCTGAGGCCCCATTACAGTGGTGTGCAGGGCTTCGTAGCCATTGCTCTTAGGTGTACTGATCCAGTCGCGTAAACGTTCTTTGCTATAGCTATACCGGTTAGTAACGATCGAAAAAACTTTCCAGCAATCTTCTTTTTCGGCTTCTGTTTTCACAATAATGCGGATCGCAAACAAATCATACACTTCATCGAAGGTGACATGCTTGGTACGCATTTTATGCAAAATAGAATGGATGGATTTGGGGCGGCCGGTAATTTCAAAATCGAAATGATATTTTTCAAGCTCTTCCCTGATCGGACGAATAAATTCGTTGATATAGCGGGTTCGTTCCCGTTTGGTATTTTTGAGTTTATCAATGATATCTTCATATACTTCGCGCTCTGTGTACTTTAGTGCCAGATCTTCCAGTTCAGATTTGATCTCATACAAGCCTAGGCGGTTGGCAAGTGGTGCGTACAAATAGGTAGTCTCGGAGGCGATCTTCAACTGCTTTTCGCGGCTCATGCTGTCGAGCGTGCGCATATTATGCAGGCGATCAGCAATTTTAATCAGAATTACGCGTGGATCATCTGCGAGTGTCAACAATATTTTTTTAAAATTCTCAGCCTGCTGGGTACTGTTTTTAGATTCGACAACGGTTGATATTTTGGTCAGTCCTTCAATGATCTTTGCAGTGGTGGTGCCAAATTCCATTTCCAGTTCTTTCAGCGTGACTTCCGTATCTTCTACGGTGTCGTGCAGCAAGGCACAGATCACCGAAGTGACGCCGAGGGAAATTTCTTCCACCACAATTTTGGCTACTGCCAGCGGATGCAGAATATAAGGCTCGCCTGATTTGCGCCGCATATGCTGATGGGCGTCTGCAGCAATCTCAAACGCGCGACGTACCAGCTTTTTATCGCCCTTTTTCAGTCGTAGTTTTAAGGCCCTGAGTAATGACCTGTATTCTCTGAGTATGAGTTTTTTTTCTTCTTCTTCCGTCAGATTATATGTTTCTATAGCATCTACCATGTAAATAGTCCCCTTTTTATATCGCAGGTATAAAATTACAAATTTTGACGCTAACTACTCTGATTCTTTTTAAATAAAAATGCCTTTTGCCCCATGCAATTCATTTCAAAGTGTACCTTTAAGCCATGAAATTGTATGTAGTGCCTACGCCCATCGGCAATTTGCAGGACATCACCTTCAGGGCTATTGAAACGCTTAAAAAAGCCGATGTGATACTGGCAGAAGACACCCGTACTTCGCGGGTGCTGCTAAATCATTATCAGATCGATGTACCCTTGTGGAGTTATCATCAGCACAATGAGCATAAAGTTGTTGAAAAACTAATTGAAGAAATGCAGAGCGGCAAGACGTTCGCATTGATATCGGATGCGGGTACACCGGCCATTTCAGATCCCGGATTTTTACTGGTGCGGGCCTGCATCAAAAATAAGATCGCTGTAGAGTGCCTGCCGGGTGCCACCGCCTTTGTTCCTGCTTTGGTCAATAGCGGTTTTCCGATTAACCGCTTTGTTTTTGAAGGTTTTTTACCTCCAAAAAAAGGCCGTCAGACCATGCTTAATAAGTTAAAAACGGAAGATAGGGCCATCGTATTTTATGAAAGTCCGCACCGGATCATTAAAACGCTGGCAGAGTTACAAAACTATTTTGAACCTGAACGTCTGATCTGCGTATGCCGTGAGCTCAGCAAAAAATTTGAGGAAGTGGTGCGCGGTACCCTGGCGGAGGTGCAAATGCATTTCGAAAAAAATGCCCCCCGGGGTGAGTTTGTGGTGGTGATCAGCGGATGTGATTCATGATTTAGCTACTGAAACAGAAAAGAATGCGCACAATGCACTAAATTTGTAAAACTGCAAGTAAGGACATCGCCGCAAATAATTTATTTGAGGAGGAAAGTCCGGACAGCGTAGAGCGACATACCATCTAACAGATGGTTCCGGCCTCAGAAACCGGAAAGACAGTGCCACAGAAAATAACCGCCCGGGCAGCAATGCTGGGGTAAGGGTGAAAATGTGAGGTAAGAGCTCACGGTCTGGTCAGGTAACTGGCGAGGCGGGTAAACCTTATGTGCTGAAATGTCAAATAAGTGAGTGCCTGAGAACTGCTCGTTCGATGCTCATGGGTAGACAGATACAGACTGATGGCAACATGAGTCGTAGATAATTGATGTCCTTTCCGGGTAACCGGGAAAACAGAATCCGGCTTATTTACTTGCAGTATTTTTATTTTTTTTTTACTTTTTAAAATTAAAATTTGTTTAAGTAAAATGTTCTTTTATATTTGCACTCCCAAACGGAGAAAGGGAGCATAAAACTCTTTGATTTGTTTGACTTTTAACTTCTTATAAATATTGGGAGCATAGCTCAGCTGGTTCAGAGCATCTGCCTTACAAGCAGAGGGTCCGCGGTTCGAACCCGTGTGCTCCCACAAAGTCCGAAGAAATTCGGACTTTTTTTATGCCCCAAAAAAAACAATTCAGGAATTACGGCACCTTCTTTTATTTTTGTCACTAATGCCCTTTTTTGTTTACATATTATACTCTACACTGAAGTACAGGTTTTATGTCGGATACACTGGTGATGAACTAAGCGAACGACTAAGAAAGCACCATTCAAAACATAAAGGTTATACTGGTGGTGTTGGCGATTGGAAAATTGTATACACGGAAAGTTTTGAAACAGTAGAAGAAGCGCGGGCAAGGGAAGTGCAAATCAAAAAGTGGAAAAGCAGAAAAAAAATTCAAGAATTACTATCAAAAAATTAAAGGCATAGCTCTGATGGTTCAGCGCATCCACGGTTCGAACCCATCCCGACTTGAAGGTCGGGACAATTTGATGCTCCCACTGAACAGAATGAGAATGAGAAAGAGAGCTGGAATGAATCAAATTCATTCTCATTTTCGAATTCATTCTCTTTCTTTTTTAATCAGAGACTGAATTTTCCAATACTATCAATATCCACAATAAAAAAGTTCGATTTTTTTTAATGCTGCTTCCGTTCATCGAAGCGTCCTCGCTTCGAAACTGTATTCTTTTACTTTCAGCAAACTGAACGAAATCAACATAAAAAATCAACATTAAATACACTCTTATGATTGGCATAATTCGTTGCGTTACTTTAAATGGAATCAATGCCTTCAAATACAATATTTGCCCTTACAGGATTATCAGGTATATATTGCAACTTTTGATCAAAGAAATCGTGTGAAAATATTTCTACAAGTTGGTTATTATTCGTCCATACTTTGTGCTGTGTATTCGCAACGGTTTGTTGTGTATAAAAATTAAACATTTGCAATAACCCTGTCTGACGAACAGGCAGGCACTCTCCTCTGCTTTCTGGCGTTTCATTAATAATCTTGACAAACGATGCACTCGTAAAAGTTATAAAATTTCATATAACATCACTTAGATTATTGTCTTTAGCTGTCCACATAGCATGTACGTGATTTGTCGTAATAAGAATGTCTGAATTCAAAGATTTGTATTCTTTTGACAATAGGCAACATTTTCAAGAATCAAATCCCTCTATATTTTTCTATGAAGCAACCCAACCTTCACTAGAAAGGTTAAATAATGTGTCGCACCTTGATTTCTGAAATGATAGCCATCGACAAATTCATAAAGCTTTTTGCGAATCTAATATTTTCAATAAAGATCAATACGTTATGGTTGCGGAACGCAACAGAATAAGCCTGCGAAGCAAATATGCTGCGCCGAACATTCGCTCGCGAGAACTGGGAGAGCAGTTAATAGGATTTATTTCAAAAGCAAAGAATCATGAAGAGTGCCTATCGAAGCACAAGGAGGATCATAGTAGCGTGCAGGATTCCTCTGAGAATTAAAGAAATATTTATTTGACAAAGCAATGTTACTCTCGGAATATTATAGCGCACCTTAGTTTACTTAGTGATTTTTTCAACCAGCACTTGGCCTGTGGTTTTGTCTGTACATCGCAGTAAATAGTGACCGGGAGCATACCCTTGCAAACCCTCTAACAGAATCGATGAATGTCCGGTGGCGAATGCTTGATTCCATTCACGCAAAAGGCGACCGGTAATATCTAGCAATTGAATGTTGATTTCTGTGGATTCCGGATTCAAACGACGCAACACCAATGTCGATATAAAGGGGTTCGGAAATACTTGTATCTGCGACGGCATCGGATCGGCTACTGCAACGCGCACCATATTGGATACCCTGATGCGCTGATCCAAATCAACAAAGCGGATACGATAAAATAAGGACAGGCTATTGATGTTGCCCGGCAAGTGGTCGTCAAAGGTATAGAAGGTTTGAAGGTCGCTCACGGTACCGGCATTCACATGACCCACTTCAGCAAAATGTTCCCCATCCTGGCTTCTTTCAACAATGAAATTTTGATTGGTAGAATGACCTTCCGTAAACCAGGAAACTTCACAAAGTGAGGACGTTTTGAGAACGGCTGCCGTGGCCCTCAATTCGGTGATTGATAATGGAAAACCACCGCCAAAAAGATTGTCATAATTATTGGCATATTGATACACGTTTGCGCAATTGTTGGTAGCATCCCAATTGACAGACCAGGTCATCATTCCTCTTAGATTTGGATAGCCATTAATATTGAACAAGGTATAGGAAGCGGGCTTGGGGCCCATGCCTCTTAGATATTTAATGGCTGCGCTAACGGTGGCCGAGTCAGTGAAGCCACCACCGGCAGCATTGGAACAAGCAGGTAAGCCTACTGCAACTTTGCTAGCCGTTAATCCCGTAAAAAAACCACCGGCCGTGTTAAACCCCTGTATGACTGCCTCTGTCATGGCGATCATAAAATCCGCAGTTCCTTGTGTATAAATATTGGCATCAATGCCATACATGGAGCCACTATTATACAGTTGCACCTGCAGCACATCAATCGAATCTCTCAATGCATGAATAATGGGTAAGTAACCGCCCCAGATACCACCAAAAGCTGACTGACCGCCCTGTACATAAGCGGTTTCAGGAGCCATGGTAAGCAGCAGTTTTTTTGAATGCGTCGCTTGATAATTGGTCATGATTTGTTTAATGGCATCAATCAAGTTAATTTGGGCAATACTGCCCGGCGCAGCGATAGTGCCACCGCTTACCATAATGGAGCTTCCATGTTCGATATCGATATCGATTCCATCAAAACCATAGGTATTTAACAGAGCCGTCATTGAATTTACAAATGCGTTTTTATCGGCCAAAGTGGTAAGGTCAATACTAGTGGTAGCTCCTCCGATACTTAGCAGCACCTTTTTGCCTTGGCTTTGCAAGCTTTGCATTTTTGAAATGAATAGATTCTGCGGAATCATATCCGGTGTAAAGAGCATGGTCATGTCAGATGGGGAAGTAGGCACAGCAAATGAGACCTCAATGACGTTATATCGACTATCAATGGCATCTAGCTGCACATAGGGGGCACTCACATCATTCCAATTGTGCCAATAGCCGATTAAGGCCGGGTTGGGAATTTGCGCCTGCGCAATAAAGGATATTGAAACCAAGAAAAGAAAACTGAGAAAATGATTCATATAAAAATGTTTGTTTCGGTATGTTGGGATAATTACACCAGGTTTGCGGGAATACTCAATACAGCCTCTCTCTATTCGTTAAAGGCGGGTTCTTCACTCATCTGTTATTGTTAAAAGCGGGTTTATACCTGCAAAGTTAGGTCATCCTTTTTGTACATACAAGCTGTTCCCCTACGGGCCAAGGTATCTGTTTTGGAGGGGTTCTGTATTCTTGCCAATATACTTTACGAAGTGGATTTCGATACATATTTATAGCGAATGCGGTCTTTGTAGTTTGAAGGTATCTATGAGAGCTTCTATGCCGACAACTACAGAGAGTATCTGCGCTTCGAACCCGTCCCGGCTGACGGTTGGGATAAATGGGTGCATAGTTACCGATTTATCGTATTTGCAAGCTATACCAATAAGCGGAAAAATTCAGCACATCTCCAAGTTACCAATTCTTCAAATACCCACACGGTTTACTTTCTACCCTCAAGTGATCATGTTTCTGATGCTCCCTATTAAATTGTTTTTAGCGCAAATGCAATTAAAAAATGTCTTCTAACATCTTGCAAAGAAAGCAGTCCAAAAACAAAATTAATTTCGAACAACCACATATAACTTGAGACATCTCATAAATTTCTATGATTTTTGACGACTTTTGCGCCGCAGGGACCGCATAATTTTGCATAAACTATTAAACAAAATTATCATGGAACGAGATCATTTAAAAACCAGAAAATTTATTCATGTCGAAAATACATCGAATGGCAAAACAGTAAAATTCGAGACCATCAATGAGCATGAAATGCTGATGTATCACCCGGAAAGCGATGACGCCATTTATAAAATCATTGTGCATGAAAGCGGTGCAGAGATCGTACCCTTGGGAAACTTCCGCACACCCACTGATGCCGGCAAGTGCTTAATGGAATGTAGCAGGGGCTGCAAGGGAGATTTTACATGTGTTGCCGAATGTGCCGTTTTATGTGCCACCATTATAATTTAGGAAGTACATATCGTCATTCTGTAGCTAGATAACAGCGTTTCAACGGAGATCGGCTGGTTGCCGCACAAAATACAATTGCCTGTTTTGGCAATCAGCAACTTTCTGAAATTAACTGAAATAATTTTTGCCCCATAGCTTTCTGAAACTTTGCATTTCTTTGCATCAAAATCAGCATTCACCGGCACGGCCTAAGGCTGCAAATATTTCATAAAATGACAAGCATTTTTACTGATAAAAAATATGCCCCAACTGCTATTGATCTTAAAAATGCCTTAGGTAATTGCTACCCTATCTGGAAGGAAATTGAGCTCTATGTAAAGAATGCTTTTCAGGATGCCAGCGCAAACTGGCACTATTCCGGCGACAAATTTGGCTGGAGTTTCAGAATTTCAGATAAAAAACGGGTGTTCATCTATTTACTGCCCCGTGCGGGTTTTTTCAAAACGGCTTTTGTTTTTGGCGAAAAGGCCACGCAGGCTGTGTTGAAAAGCGAAGTTGCAGATGACATTAAAACCGCATTGACTGAAGCAAAAGTATATGCCGAAGGTAGAGGATTCCGACTGAGTGTAAGCAACGCATCGCAATTACCTGACCTCAAAATACTGATAAATATTAAACTAACTTATTGACCTCTTTCAATTTGGATACCGCTCTTTATCATTTCGTCCAGTATTTTCGGAGGTGGTTTACGGCAACCGCAATGTTTAGCATGTTCGATATGCCATGCCAGCCTTTGTTCAAAACTTGCTTTTAATGGCATTTTGTGCTTGAGGTGCCATTCATGGTTGAATTTCATTGCTTCTTTTTTTAAATTCTGAAGTTGATGCCCAGGCGATATCATCAGGTAAAAATAATAGCGCCGCATCGCTTAGGTCCTGATACCGGTTTCTTTCATCAATGATCTAAATCATAATCATCCTTTTTTACATAAAAAGAGATTTAAAATAGAAATTCTGCAAAAGATCACTAATTTTAGATTCCAGAAATAACACCGGTATGAATTATGAACAAAGGGAGCGCATACTGCAGGAACTGTTTAATCAGGCTACAGAAACCATTATTGCCATTAACCAGCAGGCTGAAATCAAACTGGTAAATCCAGCAGCAGAAAAGTTATTCGGCTATACCTTTGAAGAACTGGAAGGAAAAAAAATAGAATTTTTGATGCCGGCCCGTTTTGCGGAACGCCATGTATCGCATCGCACCGATTATATCGAAAACCCGCATGCCAGACCCATGGGTATGCAAATGGACTTATATGCTAAACGAAAAGACGACTCAGAATTTCCGGTTGAGATCAGTCTGAGTCCCTTTAATTCAGATGGAGAGATGTTTACGATGGCTTTTGTAATCGATATCACAAAACGGAAGCAGGCTGAACTGGAGATCATTAAAAATCAGGAAAAGCTGAAAGCCATTTCACGTCAACTGACCGTATCGAACGAAAGACTGGAAGCGCGTGTCTTAGACCGCACGATGGTACTGCAGGAGGCCCTGAATGAGATAGAAAAATCGCGTGCCGAACTGATCGAAGCGCTTGAAAAAGAAAAAGAGCTGAATGAACTAAAATCACGATTTTTGTCTATGGCCTCACACGAATTCAGAACGCCACTCACCACCATTCTTTCTTCGGCATCGCTGATTCCTGAATACACCAACAGCGAGCAGCAACCAAAAAGGATGAAACATGTTGAACGGATCATTTCGGCCGTCAACAATCTCAATGACATTCTCAGTGATTTTCTTTCATTAAGCAAAATTGAGGAAGGCCGGGTCAGTGCCGATTTCAGCATGTTTAACCTGCAAAAACTGACTGCTGAAGTGATCGGTGAAATGAAAGGAACCTGCAAAAAAAATCAAACGATCATATATGAACATAGCGGCGATGAAATGGTATGGCTCGACCCCAAACTCAGCCGCAATATTTTACTGAATCTGCTGTCGAATGCCATTAAATTTTCGCCGGAAAACAAACAAATTAATATTACCACAATCACCACTCAAAAGCAAACCACCATCCGCATTCAGGATCAGGGTATCGGTATCAGCAAAGAAGATCAGCAGCATTTATTCGGCCGCTTCTTTCGCGGTCATAATGCGATCAATATTCAGGGAACCGGTTTGGGTCTGAATATCGTTTCCAAATATCTCGAACTAATGGGCGGCTCTGTAAAGATGGAAAGCGAAGTAGAAAAAGGAACTATTTTTACCGTTACTTTGCCCAATAAGCAAACCGAAAAACAATAAACATGCAGCATATTTTACTGATAGAAGATAACCTCGACGTTCGCGAAAATACCGCAGAAATACTGGAACTGGCCGGCTATACGGTGTCTACGGCCGCTGACGGCAAATTAGGTGTAGAACAAGTGTACAAAAGCAAACCCGATCTCATTATTTGCGACATCATGATGCCGGTGCTTGATGGCTATGGTGTATTGCACATGCTCAGCAAAAATCCGGAAACCACCAATATCCCGTTTATTTTCCTTACGGCCATGACCGAACGGGCAGAAGTGCGCAAAGGCATGGAAATGGGCGCAGATGACTATATTACCAAACCCTTCGACAAAACAGAATTATTGCGTGCCGTCGAAAGCCGTCTGAAAAAAGTAGCTTCCCTGAAACAGGAGTTTGAAAAAAATCTGGAAGGCCTCACACAGTTTATCGGCGAGGTTTCGGGCAAGGAGGCCATGGCAAAATTTACGGAAGACCGGCAGGTAAAATCATACCGAAAAAAAGAATCGATCTATCATGAAGGTGAGTATCCGCGTGGTATTTTTTATATCAGTGCCGGAAAGGTAAAAATATTCAGATCACACGACTATGGCAAAGAACTGATCACCTCTCTGTTGAAAGAAGGCGATTTTTTCGGGTATATTTCCATGATGGAAGAAGTTCCCTACAAAGAAAATGCACAGGCCATCGAAGACGCTGACATTACTTTTATACCCCGGAAAGATTTTTTCGATCTGGTTTACAGCAACTGGGAGGTGGCACGGAAATTTTTACAAATACTGACTAAAAGTGTCGCTGAACAACAGGAACAACTAGTAGAACTGGCCTACAGCTCAGTACGCAGAAGAGTGGCGGAAGCCTTGCTGCTGTTGCAAAAAAAATATAAAAAAGAGGATGATCAGGCTTTCAGTACAGCTATTTCGCGCGAAGACCTGGCTAACATTGTAGGAACTGCCACCGAATCGCTCATCAGGACTTTAAGTGATTTCAAAAGTGAAAAACTGATTGAAATCAGAGAAGGAAAGATCTTTCTGCTGGATGAAAAAAAATTAAACAGATTTAAAAACTAAGTCCGCCTTTAATAAACGTCGTGATCGTTCAGATCTTCGGGTTCAATATTCAGGTGCTGTGCAATACTTCTACCCTCTTCATTTTGTTGCTCCAGGGTCCAGTCGTCGGTTGAAGTTGTCACCAGCCAGATATTACCTGACTTCCTGAATACCTGCACATTTAAACCAAAGGCAGTTAAAAACGTATTTTCAAGTTCATGTACCGTGGTCATATTATTATAAGGTATACTGCCATGATGTGATTTTTTTTGCAA
>JADYYU010000389.1 GCA_020853515.1 Chitinophagaceae bacterium
CTTATTTTCAAAGTAAAAAATCAGCGTCAAAAAAAGAAAAAAATACTGCACAGGTTCGTCATAACTGTAAACAGGAATAAAAAAACTAAACAAGATGGCAAAGCTGCTGTAATATACCAGCAAGTTAAACAATGCATTTCTGTGCGTGGTAAAATGTCTGACCGACAAAAGATAGAGTAGTATCCCGTTCAGAAAGAGTAAAAAGAAATTAATAAAGACAAATGAATCTCCCACTGACAAATGAGTTATCCGGGAAAAATGTTCAATTAAAAATGTGCTGACGGGCCTTTTAGCAAAATCTACTACCTCTTTGTGATAGGTAACTGCATCGGTTAAGTATGCACTTTCAAATACTTCGTGAATGCCCTTATTGTGCTGCACAGTAATCATACTGCGTAAAGAGACACCTGTATGAATCAGTAGTATCAGCAGCGACGCAGCCGCCGAAGTAATCATTGCAATGAATAGAGGTCTCATATTTATCTGATAGCTTTAATCCGGGCTCTTAATGTTGGTTAGTAAAAAAAATGTGTGGTAATTATTATCCGGACTTAATTTTTTCACGTGAAAGTTTGAATCCTGCGGTACTTTATTAGGATGGTTCGTTACTAGCAATATACTTTGATGATCGGATAAGGCAGTCTGTACATTGACAGAATCGTTCAAATAGGCTAAGTTTTTTTCTTCTAAGTAATGCGGAATATCATGGGGTTCACATCCGACAATCAATACCGGCAACTTCGACAATGTTTCATCATTGCTGATCGCGCTAACTTCCGCTTGCGGTCTAAAATGAGCAAGATAATAATTGAAATAAAGATCCTGCCGTCTGCCATCCGATTCGATATCGGCCATTAATTCCCGATCAATACGGCACAATTCGAGATTAAGATTGAAGATACAGAAAATTGCCATCATACCTATAAACAGCCCTTTTGCCTGCCAGGCAGTTAACCATCTTATAAAAAAAACATCAAAGAATGAAGCGACGCAGATTGCATACAAGGGAGCTAATGTAACAAAAACGCGGTCAGGAACATTGTTTCCAAGAACAAAAACCAATAAAAACGGACCTAGTACCATACCGCTCAAGCCTATCATACCAAATACAGACTTACCTGCATTTTTGAAAAAAAATATTGTAACTGCTGCAGCCACCGCTAACATAATCCCCCTATTTGAATTAAAACAATGAATGACATGAGGAAAATATTCGAGCAAATTTGAAAACCGAAACGGAAGATAAGAAACATAATCATTCAAAAAAACATGTTTCAGCACAGGATAGTACAATAGAAATGAAAGCAATACCCCTCCCAATATTGCGAACATCAATGTAATGGTTGCTTGTTTGGTATAAGGAAGCAACAGGTGCGGGCGCCATAACTTCAAAATAAAAAGCCCCCCCAACAAAGTTTCCATCGTAATGACGGTATACATATTTGAAGGGATGGTATATATCAGCAAAGCGGTGAAAATACTTATCAGCGGAACTAAAGTTTTTCTGCCGAATTCAAAGTAGCGAAGGGAGTAATAAAAGAGCAGTAAAAACAGCATCATTGACAAGTTATATCCTCTGATCTGCGGAGTAAAATTCACATAGGGAATGGTTGTAACAAGCAGCAGTAAACTCAGCAGTGCCACTTTTTTATTAAATAAAATACCTGAGGCACGAAATGTAAAAATTAATGTAATGACAGCAAAAATAAGTTGTGGCAAGCGCAACAAAAAGGGATGGTTAAAAGCATCAGAGAGTGTCCTGATACCGGTAATATCAAGGTATAACCTATAAAACAGATTTAGCAGTATATGATTATTCGGCACATGATAATCGGTGACAATGGTGCGGTACGACTGCAGGATAAAAAACTTAAATGTGTACACTTCGTCATTCCACAAATCCAGATGAAGAAACCGGTTTTGAATGATAACAAAATACACTAACAGGATGCCGGCACAACTGTTTACTCCTATGGAAACACATTGCTGTTCATCCATTTTTTTGTACGCATTAAATATAAACATGCACAGTAAATATAAAGTTCAAATGAGAGAAAATAAACTTTCTGTCATAGTTTATTATTTTACCGGATACTTTTCTCAAGTGTAAAGCCAAAACTTGAGCCTACGTCAATGGTACTTCGGCAATTAAGTGTTTGGTTGTGAGCTTCAATAATGTGCTTCACGATAGCCAGGCCAAGCCCTGTCCCCCCTTCACTTCGGCTCCGTGCACTGTCGGTGCGATAAAAACGCTCAAATACCCGTGGCACATGATCTTCTGAAATTCCAATGCCATTATCAGTGATTTCTACATAGACTGTTTTATTGTCAACTTCATAAATACCTGCGCTTGTTTGGCCCCCTTCCTTACCATACTTGATCGAATTTTCTATCAGATTTACCAGGGCCTGCCTGATTTTCTGTTTGTCAGCAAAAACTTCTACCGGCGATTCACAACCCTTTTTGACCGTCAGCGATATTTTTTTCAACGATGCCTTTTGCGAAAGTTCCTGATAAATATCCCTGATCAGATCCTGAATTATAAACTCCTGTTTAATGATCGGTATACGATTCGATTCCAGTTTTGAAATTTCATCCAGATCAGCCACGAGATCAGCGAGCCGGTCAATACTTTTGGATGCATTCTGTAAAAACTGATGGCTGACCTTTTCATCGTGCATGGCACCATCGAGCAAGGTGTCGATATAGCCCTGGGTAGTAAAGATCGGAGTTTTGAGTTCATGCGCCAGGTTCATCAAAAATTCTTTCCTGAATTGTTCATTGCTTTCCAGTCGTTCAATCTCTACCTTCCTGTCTTCAGCCCATTGTTGCACATCTTCCTTTACTTCATCCAGCGATTTCTGAGGGAGAATTTCCTGGTTGTAAAATTCTTCCCGTTGAGTAGCCTTGGTAGTCGCGATGAATTTATAGATCAGTTTAACCTTTCGATAAATAAATTCCTGCAATACATAATGGATGAGTACATATGAACAAAGCCCTACACTCAGGAAGTTTATGACCA
>JADYYU010000390.1 GCA_020853515.1 Chitinophagaceae bacterium
AACTATCAAAGCGATATAAACCCATGTCGGTTGCAATCCAGATAAAGCCCCTCTGATCCTGATGCAGATTATAGATTTCATTGCAGGGCAAACCGCTGGCCTTATTGAGATGCACCGAGTATGGCATTTGTGAATATCCGCAGCAGGAAAGAGCCAGGATTATAAAAGAAATAAAAAAGAATTTCACAGACTAAATGTATTGATTATTCAGGGAGTATACAAATGTCCATGATAAATTGATTTCGTGCAGCGTTTATTAGTGAAATGTCAGTTCCGGTTAGTGTAAGCCGGCAAGTGCGCTTTACACTATTTGAAAATGTGGTTTCACTAACTATGAAGTTTAAACGCTGTAGCAAGGTCACATCTTTGCATTACAAAATAAAAAACATGAAGAAAATAATTACATTTTTAATACTGGCGTTGGTCTCAAATTTCATTCAGGCCCAAACGCTGGTAGGCATTGGCCAGTCTTACCCCACTTTAAAATCTGCTTTTGATGATATCAATAACGGTACCCTTACAGGCAATATTGAATGGCAGATCACCAGCAGCATTACTGAAACGACGGTAGCATCCTTAAATGCTTCGGGCACGGGCTTTGCGAGTTACAGTTCGGTTGCAATTTATCCGACCGGGGCGGGATATACGATAGCCAGTACCACCAACACAGGTGGATTAGTATTGCTGAACGGTGCTGACCATGTTACAATTGACGGTCGTGTCAACAGGCTGGGGAATACGCCTGATCTCACACTGAGTTATAATTTTCCGAATCAACCTGCCAGTACGGTTCAGTTTCAAAATGGCGCTCGTTTTAACCATGTTGAATATTGTAATATCAATGTAAGTTCACCCAACGGTGCACATGGAGCTGTTAAGTTTGCCGGAAATGTAGACACCGCGAATGCCAACAGCAGAAATAATGTTAATCACAATAATTTGTCATTCAATACACCCGTGGGAGGATTACAGCTTTTGATCATGCTGGTAAACGAAAATGCAGACACGATTGAAAATAATAATTTCATAGATTTTATGTTTCAGTATACAGTACCGCTGAATGGCAATTCATCTGCAATCAGAATGATCAATGGCTGTTTTAATAATCTGGTAAGACAAAATAGTTTTTACAATACCGCCAACTTTCAACCTTTGCAAAGCACCAACACCTGTGCAATATATTCGCAGGGTCCTGTCAATGCTGCATTTTTGCCTAATCATATCATTGGAAATTATATCGGCGGTACTGCACCTCAATGTGGCGGCTCGCCGATGACAATCACCGCTGTAAATGCCGCTGATAAAATTTCATTTACGGGTATCGCAAATCAAGGCGGTAATCTTGCAAATGAAGTGGCAGATAATGTCATCGCCAATATTTCGCTGGTAAATAACAAACAGGATCTGGTTGGGTTTTATGGTATCTACCATTATTCAGGATATTCGAACATACATCACAACACCATCGGTTCTGACATGGGCAATGGTTCGATCAGCATCCAAAACGCAAACAATAGCTGCGACAATTTTGGAATTTATATCAGTGGTAATTCTTTCCCTTATATTCATCACAATACGATCGGCTCTGTTACCTGCACCAACACCAGTCTTGTGTACAATATCAACTTTACCGGAATACAAAAATCAGGTAGCGGAGGCTATGTGATTTTAGAAAAGAATTTAATCGGAAGTAATAGCACTCCGGCCAGTATACAGACCAACAGCAGTGCAGATGGATGGCAGGCCTTAAAAGGAATCTATTTAACCAACGCAGATTCTGCACTGGTACTTGAAAATACCATCAGCCATCTGTACAACAACTGCACCAAAACAGACAATGCCAATGAAGGCGGGGTGACTGGGATACACAATACATTCACTGTGAATGCCAGGATCAACAAAAACATCATCCGCAATTTATCGTGCAACAGTGCTTCTGCCGGAACTGTCGTTGGTCCTGTCACAGGCATCTATAATGCGTCTAACGGGAATCTGTTTCAGGAAATGACAGGTAACATGATCTATAACCTGCAAGGCACCAACGCTTCCGCCGCTAATATACTGGTGAAAGGCATTGCAATCAATTTCGCGTTTGTTACGGCAGGCAATTATACCGTTTCCAATAACCTGATTCATTCACTCAGCACCGCTACTACCGGTGGTCTTTCAATGATTGAAGGGATTGCTGTACATAACGGAGACATTTCGCTGATCAATAATATCATTACATTAGGCACCACCAGCCGCCGCGCTTACGGGGTTCATCAGTACCAAAGTGCTGGCTCTGCAACCGTTCATTTATATCATAATACTATTTACATAGGAGGCGCAGCCTCTGATTTTGAATCAGCGGCCTACCGCAAAGCGAACGCAGCACCAACAGGTAATTTTCAAAATAATATATTTAATAATAACAAGGCAAATGCCAGCGGCAACCAGCTTCGACATTTCGCATTTATTACTCTTTCAACCTTTGGTGCAAACAGCATCAATTACAACAACTACTTTGCGCCGAATACTGGCGGTGCAGTAGGTCGCTATATGGGTACAGATAACGCAACATTGGCTGAATGGCAAACATCTACCACTCAGGATGCAAATAGTATTCAGACAGATCCGGTGTTTGCAAATGCAGGTGGCACACAATCGGTTGACTACTTTCCGGGTACACCCATGCCGGCTGCAGCGATCGCAGGTATAAACACTGATTTATTGCTCAATAACCGGACTCAATTCTGGATGGGCGCCCTTGAATCGAATGTGCCATTACCGCTAATGCTTAATACATTTACTGCAGATCTGCAAGCAGACAATCGCGTAAATATTTCGTGGAGCACCACTGCCGAATATAACACTGCATACTTTGAAGTTGAACGCAGTACAGATGCTAAATCATGGCTTCCTATTGCAAAAGTAGCGGCCGGGGGCATTACGCATACAATCACCAATTATAACAGGGTAGATGATGAATTACTCAGTGGCATTGCATACTACCGCCTTAAAATGACCGACCTGGACTCAAAGTTCTCCTATTCGCCGGTCGAAAAAGTTAGCAGAATTGCCAGTCCAGAATTTTCAATCTTTCCTAATCCATGCTCTATGATTCTAAATATCAAACTCCCGGAAAATCCACAAGGTTCAGTCATTGAAATTTATACCTTCGATGGTAAAAAGATCATGTCAGTTCAAACACAGCAATTGAACCACCAGTTAAATATTGAAACCCTCACCAAAGGGACCTATACACTACGGGTGCTCAGCAACCAAAAGGCGACTACAACGAAGTTTATTAAGCAGTAGTAGGAGCCCCGTAATTCAGACAACGCAATCTCTCCGGAGGTTGCGTTTTTTTTCGGATATCTGAAATGTCTTTTTTTTAGCAGAGCAAATTCATTTAGCTTTGCCTCCTATGAGCAGGGAATTTGTAAGTTATCTCATTTTTATCATTGCACTGATTGCCTCTTTTATCCTCGACCTGTGCGTATTTAGCAAAAAAGATCAGGTGGTCAGTATTAAAAGCGCCACCTATCAGTACTTGTTCTGGGTGAGTATTTCATTGGCTTATTGCGGTTTTTTATGGGTTGAGTATAATAGCAGGGTTTCACTTGAATTTCTTTCTGCCTACTTCATGGAAATGTCGCTCTCGATCGATAATATTTTTGTATTTGTCATGATTTTTTCTTCCCTGCAGATCGACAGCAAAAATACCGGCAGAGTGCTGATGGTCGGTGTGGTTCTGGCTATTTTATTTCGGATTATTTTTATTGCGATCGGCATTGTGTTGGTTCAGAAGTTTCATTTTATACTGTATGTTTTTGGTGGCTTTCTGATTTTTACCGGGGTGAAAATGTTTTTTGAAAATCAGGAAGAAGAAAATGATGTGCGTGATGGCCGAATTTACAAATTTATCAGAAGATACATGCGTTATACTGACAGCGAACCCCATGGACGCTATGTGATCAATAAAAACGGGAAGTCTTTTTTTACCAAACTGGCACTGGCCATTTTTATTATCGGCGTTACCGATATATTGTTTGCCCTTGATTCTATACCAGCAGTATTTGCGATCACCACTGATAATCTGATCGTTTTTTCGTCCAACATTTTTGCGGTGCTGGGATTACGGGCATTATTCTTTATTTTACAAAAGGCTGCTGACAAATTTGATTTTTTACAACAAGGCATTGCCGTTGTACTGATTCTTGTAGGTGCAAAAATGTTTCTTGAACTGATCAACATTCACATCCCGGTGTGGGCTTCACTCGTATCAATCGTTGTTTGCATTGGCGGCTCTATTGTATATTCGCTTCACCATAACAGGATCCATTCCAAATTCGACCACAAACATGATGCACGCAAGTGAAATAAATGACATTCTGAAAGGAACACTTCTACAGCAAGGGCCCGATTTTCAGATTGAAAAACTGCTGTTCGACAGCCGCAAAATCTCGCATCCTCAGCATTCACTTTTTGTGCCTGTTGTTTCTGAACGTCGCAATGCGCATCACTTTATTCAGGACGTTTATACTGCCGGTGTCCGTTTTTTTCTGGTGAGCGAGGATATTGGCGCGCACTCATTACCCGGTGCATGGATCATCCGTGTCAGCAATACACTCACTGCCGTACAAAAACTGGCAGCGGCCTATCGTGCAAAATATAGCATTCCGGTGATCGGCATTACTGGCAGTAATGGCAAAACAGTGATCAAGGAGTGGCTATATCATCTGCTCGAAAATGACTACAAGCTTGTGCGAAGTCCTAAGAGTTTCAATTCACAAATTGGGGTCCCCATTTCGGTATGGCTGCTTCGACCGGACACACAGATGGCCATTTTTGAAGCGGGTATTTCGCAGGCGGGTGAAATGGAACATCTGGAGAAAATGATCAAACCCGGTATTGGCATATTTTCAAATATCGGCGAGTCGCACAATGAAGGTTTTTTGAATATCAGGCATAAAATAAATGAAAAGCTTTTATTGTTTAAAAACTGCGATACCATAATTTACAATAAAGATTATCATGAATTGCACGACTGCATTTTGCTGTTTGCGAGTCATTTAAAAAATAATAT
>JADYYU010000391.1 GCA_020853515.1 Chitinophagaceae bacterium
AGTATGATCCGTAGTTGTGAGATTTTTAAATCGTAAAAAAATTCAAATATTTATGATGAAAAAGGTCAGCCAGAAGCTAGCATTAGTAACTAAAATAGACAGTAATCGTTTTAAAGTGCAAAATCTGGATTTAAACTGTATTATTATTCAGTTAGGTGTCACGATATAAAAATAAGGGGAGAGCACATTTTTGTTTTACTTTTGGAGTATGAAAATCATACTGGCACAACAGAATTATCATATTGGTAATTTTGAAAAAAATACAGAGAAAATAATTGCAGCGATCGAAGTTGCAAAGCAGCAACAGGCAGACCTGATCGTGTTTTCGGAACTGAGCATTTGTGGTTATCCTCCGCGTGATTTTCTGGAGTTTAAAGATTTTATAGATCGTTGTCATGATGCGCTTCATCAGATCATGCAGCATGCGGATACCATTGGCGTCATCGTGGGTTGTCCTACTAACAATCCTGTTATCGAAGGCAAAGATCTGTTTAATAGTGCCTATTTACTCTATGATAAAAAGATACAGGACATTGCCCATAAAACCTTGCTGCCCACCTATGATGTATTTGATGAAAACCGTTATTTTGAACCGGCCAGCGAATGGCATGTGATGCCGTTTAAAGGTAAGAAACTGGCAGTCACGGTTTGTGAAGATATCTGGAACCTGGGTGATAATCCACTGTACAGAATTTGTCCGATGGACGAACTGATCAAACAGACCCCCGATCTGATGATCAATATCAGTGCCTCCCCTTTTGATTATACCCATGTAGAAGATCGCAAGGCTATCATCAAAGCCAATGGAAAAAAATATAAGCTGCCCATGTTTTATTGTAATGGAGCGGGCTCGCAAACAGAAATTGTTTTTGATGGCGGGTCTATGGTTTTTGATCAGGATGCCAACCTCATCGCAGAAGGCAAATATTTTGAAGAAGATTCAGTCATGACAGAAATTTCTGAGGAGGGCATTTTTATAAATGAGATTCTTGCTAAGGCAAACGAAATTCCGGATCAGGAACTAAATCCCCAGGTGTATGATTGCCACCTAAACATCGATAAAATACATGATGCCATTGTGATGGGGATCAGGGATTATTTTGCAAAGATGGGTTTCACCAAAGCGATCCTGGGATCAAGCGGCGGCATCGATTCGGCTGTGACACTGGCTTTGGCCTGCACTGCGCTTGGTAAAGAGAATGTAAGAGGTGTACTGATGCCTTCGCAATACTCTACTTCCCACTCAGTAAGTGATGCTGAGTTGCTTTCAAAAAATCTGGGCAACCCAACAGATATCATTCCCATCAAAAATATATTTGATGCCTTTATAACCGAATTGAAACCAATCTACGGCGAGCTCCCGTTTAATGTGGCCGAAGAAAATATTCAGGCACGTACAAGGGGAAATCTGCTGATGGCTATTGCCAATAAATTTAATTTGATACTCCTGAATACCACCAACAAAAGTGAATGTGCAACCGGATATGGCACTCTTTACGGCGATATGGCCGGCGGCATTGCTGTATTGGGTGATGTGTATAAAATGCAGGTATATGAACTGGCAAAATACATCAATAGAAATGGCGAGATCATTCCTCAAAATATCATTGATAAAGCCCCCAGCGCGGAACTGAGACCCAATCAGAAAGACAGCGATTCATTGCCGGATTATAGAATATTGGATGCCATTTTGTATCAATATATTGAACGACGACAGGGACCCGGAGAAATTATCGCGATGGGATTTGAACAGGCTATTGTAGAACGAACTATGAGACTAGTAAATATGAATGAATATAAACGAAATCAGTTTTGCCCCATCATACGGGTGTCACCTAAAGCATTTGGTGTAGGTAGAAGAGTGCCGATCGTGGCGAAGTATTTGAGTTAGGCGGGTACAGGTTAATTGTCATTTTTTTGTCTGAAAAGAACTTTTAACCGCACTATTCTTGCAATTAATGCACAACATTTGTATAATTACGTATCCAGCATATTTGAATCAACTTGCCTGTTACCAAAAAACAAAAAATCCGCTTATGAAACCAAATTTCTTCCTGAAAACTTTACTGCCCGTATTTCTGATCATACTGATCAACCTGACAGAGGCCGGCGCTCAATGCAATTTAGCACCTTCGCAATTTCCGGTGGTGCCATCCTGTACCAATCCTGTATTATATGCAAATTTCACAAGCCAATATAATCCGGCTGCAGGAAATGCATTTATGATCTGCAACAGCAACCCCTGGGGTGCACTTATTTATGATACCATGATGAATGATGTTTTTGGTGCACCTAACTGGACCAAACTGACTTATGCCAATGCAAACCCGGCAACGATCTTTCAGCCTTCAACACAATTTGTGTATATAGAGGGTTCAGATGCTGCAAATCCTGCCGCGCAAACCGCTTACCTGGCTGCGAATATGCCTGCCATAGAAGCCTGGGTAAATGCAGGAGGCAGATTGTTTTTAAACAGGGCACCCAATGTAGCACTTGATACTACAGATTTTGGATTTGGAGGAGTGATGAATATTACAAGCATTCTGATGAATTATGCCAATGTGGTTCCGGGCCATCCGATTGGTATCGGTCAGTTTAGCCCTTCAGGTTATGGGCCATTTACCGGAAACTATTTTGCACAGGCACGTATCGCGGGAGGGGCTACCAGTCCGATCATTACAGGAAATCTGAATGATTTGGTGACTGAAAAAATATGGGGTAACGGCCTGGTAATATTTGGAGGCATCACTTCTCCAAACTGGCATCAGCCCGCGTTGAACGCCAAAAACCTATATCGTAATTTACTGGATTATGCAGCCAACTCACAACAAGGTCCTCCGGTGACTTATCTTTGGCAACCGGGTGGTGCCGCTACAAGCACTATCACAGCGAACGCAACAGGTATTTATACAATAACAGCCACACAGGGTCCTTGCACTACTACCGCGACTATTTCCGTGACAGTGCATATACCGATCATACCCAACGTGACCACAGGAGCCGGAACAATTACTGCAAATGCAGGTGGTGGATTGGCTCCTTTTGAATACAGTCTGAATGGTGCGGCATTTTCCCCCAACAATACTTTTACTTATCTATGCAGCGGAACTTATACGTTAACCGTAAAAGATAGTTATGCAGGCGGATGCCTGAAAGACACTGTTATCACAATTGCTGCTGCTAATAATTTTCCGGGCGGTACTGTCACTCCTTTTATTGTTGATGCCAGTTGCGCATTATCGGGCGACGGGATGATCAGTTTGATAGTGACTCCGGCTAACACCTATCAGTTTCTTTGGAGTAACGGTGAAACTACCTCCTCTATTGATTCGCTGAATGCGGGTCTTTATACCGTGAAAATAACGAACGGAAATAATGAATGTGTTGAAAATTCGTATACGGTAAATGCTACCGCAAATAATTGCGGTAATATTGTTGGTAATGTATATTATGATTCCAATTATAATTGTGTGCAGGATATTTCAGAATTTAATATCCCGAACACTTTATTGATCTCCAATCCTGGAAATCATATGGCATTTACAGATGCAATGGGTAACTACCAGTTCAATGGCCTGCCCTACGGCACTTATACAGTCACCCATCAAAACAATCTCAATTCATATTCCACACATTGTGGCAATAATATTCTGTCCACTATCAATAATCTGAATCCTAATCAAACGATCGTTTTCGGAGATACCAGCAGGGGGATCGATTTTGCTGTATGGTCATCGGGCGGATGTTTTCAGCTACCTGACCTGAATAAACATAAGAACATAGGTTATTCCCATGACGTTCCAAATCCGGGTATCAATTCCAATGTTGGGACCATCTACGCAGTTTTTGATTCTATAAATCATTACCTGAGTTCGATTCCAACGCATACAAGCATCAGCGGGGACACTGTTTTCTGGAATGTAAATAATATCGCGTATGGCAACCACTACATTGATGTTGCGTTTACCTTTCCTTTAAATTACACTGTAGCCAATATTTGCCCTTTTCATGTGGGTATCACAAACACCCTGTTGCCTGATACAAACGTAGCCAATAACTTAGTGAACTATACATTCTCTTTTTGCAATGGTTATGATCCAAATAATAAAAATGTAGCCCCTAAAGGAGAAGGTCCTGCAGGCAATATTGACGCTTATGATCCATTGACGAAACTTATGACCTATGATATTAATTTTCAAAACACGGGCAATGCGCCCGCTTACAATATTGTAGTAGAAGATACCATCAGCGACAAACTGGATATCACTACGTTTCAGGTAGTCGATGCCAGTCATAACTATCAGATCGAAGTAGTGAACAACAACATCATCAAATGGAAATTCTACAATATCATGCTGCCGGATAGTAATACAAACGAACCCGCCAGTCACGGACATATTGTTTATCAGATCAGACAAAAAAATGCAAATACCGTAGGTGATGTAATTAAGAATAAAGCCTATATTTATTTTGATTTTAACCCTGCTATCGTTACAAACGAAACGGTAAATACGCTGGTAATGCCGGAAGGTGTAAAAGATCTGAATGCTGATAATCAAATTGTAATCTATCCTAATCCTGCATCCGATGTGGTATACATAGAATCTGAAAATGCAGTTACCGAAGTTGTGATCTACGATATGCAACTGAACCGTATTCAAAACTTAAGTGTACCAAAAAATAAAACCGCTGTCCTGAATACAAAATCGTTCAGCAACGGTATGTATTTTATTAAAACGAATC
>JADYYU010000392.1 GCA_020853515.1 Chitinophagaceae bacterium
ATCGGTCATTTCGCCGATTGTCAGCAAGGCGGTTATCGAAACACCGAGAATTCCATGCAGGTTAATATTTTGACCTGTGAGAAAAAGATTGGGTATTTTAGTGCGAGGTGAAAAGGTAGTATTGGCCAGATCAAAAACATTTTTTTTCAAGCCATACATCGACCCCTCAGGTATATTTAAGTAGTCGCGGTATGAAAGTGGCGTACATACATCCATCGATTTTACGGCCTCTTTTAGTCCGGGCAAAATGGCTTCGACTTGCTCAATAAAACGAAGACCCATTTTGTTTTTTTTGTCAAGATAGTCCTGACCTCGTTGTTGTTTTTCGTTGGTTGTATGAAAAGTATCTTTCCATTGTTGAAATGCCTCGGGAGACATGTAAGTAAGAATAGAAATTCCCCTCGCAAATTTTTTATTGTCAGGATCCTGGTAAAAAAAGAGTGCATACGAATTCGGATTTTCATCATTCGGATACTGCAGATCGAGCCAAACATTCGGACGTTTGTGATAATAAATATTATGATTGCGGTAAGCTATTTTTTTGTCTTGCAGTGAAATATTCACCATCAGCGCGGCGGATGTATGTGCAGTCGCATTGATTCTCTTTTTGGTAACCGGTTTGATCAGCTTCGAATCAAGCAGACTATACGTTACGCCGGGATGTAAATTAGAGATGACAGACTTTGGCTGATACCAGCTCTGATCGCTTGTTTGCACCCCCACAATTTTTGCTTCCTCTTCATGAATACGCGTCACCTCCTTATTGCGTAACACCTGTCCCGCATGCTGTTGAATTATTTGCTGTAGTTTCTTTGCGATCTGAATACTACCCTTTTCGCATTTCCAGCTACTTTCGATATAAGAATTTTCGATGAGTGCATGAATAAAAAAAGGAGTTGAATCTGCATCACCGGCATACAGCATATTATTGCCGGTAAGCACCTGCTTCAGTGTTTCATCGCTGATGAGTTCATCCATTTTTTGTTTTAAACCATAATGGCTGACTTTGTTTTTTTCGCTCACCGAACCTAAACGCATATTATAGAGTGGAAAGTGCGAGCAAACAGTTTTAATTTCGCGTATGTAATTTACCAGATTAGCTTTTTGATGCGGGAATGCTTCTGCTAAAGTATCAATGAATTTTTCATAACCCTGAGCCATCGAATAAGTTTTGCCACCCAGAATGATCTGGTCGAAACAATCGTCATCGAGTTTCTTTAATGAAATATGATCGGCAATACCTAAATAATTAAATATTTTATGAAGCGTTTGTCCTTTTTGTAAACTTCCGATATAATGAACGGCTGATTCGAAGCGCTTACCATCAACAGCAAATGATTGAAGGTTGCCGCCTATTTGCTTATTCTTTTCCAGTACAATAACCTTTTTACCATCAAGCGAGAGTAAAGCAGCACACAGTAAACCACCTAATCCGGCTCCGATCACCAATATATCACACGTATTTTCCAAAGCTTCTTTCATTCTGAATTTGAACTGTTAAAAGTAATCGAAATCATAAGATACATGATAAATAAACAAGGCTTTTTTTGAATTTTCTCAAAAATCATTTTACCTTTATATCAGTTCTTACAAAGTTAAATTTCATAATTAAAAAAACATTAATACAATGAACGTACAAATTCGCACGCAGCGCTTTGAAGCTGACAAAAAATTGATTTCGCATGTAAATGAGAAAGTTGAAAAATTGAAAACGTATCACGACAATATAGTAGATGTTGAAGTTTACTTAAAAGTTGACAATGTTGTACATCAGATAAAAGATAAAATTGCAGAAATAAAAGTGCATGTACCCAAGCATACTTTTTTTGTAAAGCATGAATCCAAGCACTTTGAAGAATCTTTTGATTTAGCGCTGAAGTCGCTCATTGACCAGATCAAAAGCTATAAGGATAAAAAAATGTCTGCTTAATTTGCAGAATACAGACCCGGTTCGAAAGACCGGGTTTTTTTTACCCATATTGATCAAAAAATTTCTTTATTTTACAATCATGCTACATTTTCCTAACTGCAAGATCAATCTGGGATTGCATATTACCGGTAAAAGGCCTGACGGTTACCATGACCTGGAATCTGTGTTTTATCCCTTGCCACTGAGGGATGCCCTCGAAATGGTGGTGGCTGAAACAAATTCATTTGCAACTTACGGGGCACCGATACCGGGCGATTCATCTGATAATCTGGTACTGAAAGCTTACGATGTACTGAAGCAGAACTTTCCGGACATACTACCTGTAAAAATAGCCTTGTTAAAAAACATCCCGATGGGAGCCGGTTTGGGTGGAGGTTCGGCGAATGGTGCCGAAGCACTTAAGATGCTGAACGAACTTTTTAAATTGAATCTGGACGATGAGGTGCTGGCAGGGTATGCACTAAAATTAGGCAGCGATTGCCCGTTTTTTATAAAAAATTGTCCGGCGCTAGCCACCGGTCGCGGTGAAATATTAAAACCGATTGATTTGGATCTGAGTGGCTATCAATTTGTAATTGTCAAACCTCCTGTACATCTTTCAACTGCCTGGGCATTTTCTCAGATCTGTCCACAAATCGCCCACAGCGGGTTGCTGCAAATTTTGGCACAACCGGTCGACACCTGGAAAAATTTGCTCAGCAACGATTTTGAGCCCGCTGTGTTTAAAGCATATCCGCAGGTTGGAGCGATCAAAAACAGTCTTTATCAGGCCGGTGCCCTGTACAGCTCGATGAGCGGAAGCGGCAGTGCGGTTTATGCCATTTTTGATCAGGATGTACCTGTAGTTAACTTGAAAAATGAGCTGGCGGGGTGTGAAATTTTCACCTGCTGATCTGCTTACTTTCACTTTAAAATTGGAACTACCCTTTTCGTAATGTAATTTTGCGCAAAATCTGCGTAGGATGAAAAAAATTAATATAGTGATGCTGGTGGTGATAGCCGGTGTACTGGCTGCCATCATTGGCATGGTGGGTGATTTCAGCAGTTATCAGACCTTTGCTTCCGCTGAAGAAAAGCCGGGTAAGGAGTTTCAGATCATTGCTAAATTAGATACTATCAGTAATCCAATGCATTATGACCCTATCCAGGATCCCAATCACTTTACTTTTTATGCCAAAGATGAGGCCGGGCTGTTGAAGAAAGTCGTTTTTAACGGCACTAAGCCACAGGATTTTGAGCGAAGCGAGAAGCTGACCATGACCGGAAAAATGGAAAATGGAACATTCAAATGCAGTAAGATTCTGATGAAATGTCCTTCTAAATATAACAATGATCAGATTGCCGTTGGCACTGCAGGATAAAGAGACGTGTACAGCAAAGCAACGGCTAAACTTTTTTCACATACACTAAAACGAACACCCCACTATTGGAGACGCAATTTTTAAATGAACATTTAGTTCCCGGTCAAGCAGGTCAGTTTTTTATCGTCCTTTCCTTTGTAGCCTCCTTATTATCTTTTGTTGCTTATACTTTGGCAGCGCAAAGCAAGCTTGAAAGCAATGTCATTAGCTGGAAAAAAATCGCGGCTGCTTCCTTTTATATTCATATTGGTAGTGCATTCCTTGTTTTTGGCATTTTGTTTTACATCATATTTAACCACTATTTCGAGTACTTTTATGCATGGTCGCATTCCAGTAAAGAATTGCCATTTAAATATTTGCTTTCCTGCTTCTGGGAAGGTCAGGAAGGCAGTTTTTTACTCTGGACCATCTGGCATTGCATACTGTCTTTGTTTATCATAAACCGCAACAGCAAATGGTTAGCACCCGTAATGGCCATTGTGGCACTGGCGCAGGTATTTCTGGCTTCTACCTTATTAGGGATCCATCTGGGTGATCTTAAAATTGGTGCCACACCATTTATGCTCCTGAGAGATCAGATGGCTGGTGCGCCGATCTTTCAACAACCTAATTATCTCAATCTGATAACAGATGGCAATGGATTAAATCCTTTGCTTCAAAACTACTGGATGGTGATACATCCCCCGATCTTAGTTTTAGGTTTTGCTTCTACCCTTTTTCCATTTGCTTATGTGGTAGCCGCTTTATGGAAGAAGAACTACGAAGAACTGATGCAACCATTGCTTCGATGGTCGGTATTTTCGTGTATGATACTCATAACAGGCATTATGATGGGTGGTGCCTGGGCTTATGAAAGTCTTAATTTTGGCGGTTACTGGGCCTGGGATCCGGTCGAAAATGCTTCGCTGGTACCGTGGATCGTGATG
>JADYYU010000393.1 GCA_020853515.1 Chitinophagaceae bacterium
AATAATGTCGTGCTTGTTGCCTTCCCAGCGTTTTTGTCCCTTATGCAAATACACGATATGATCACCACTTTCCATGACGGTATTCATATCATGGGTATTCATGATGGTAGTAATATTATATTCAACCGTAATTTCGGTGATCAGTTTATCGATCACCAGCGAGGTTTGAGGATCAAGACCTGAATTCGGTTCGTCACAAAAAAGATATTTAGGATTCAGCACTATGGCACGGGCCAAGGCTACCCTCTTTTTCATACCACCGCTGAGTTCTGCCGGAAATTTTCGATTGCTGTCTACCAGATTAACGCGTGCGAGCACTTCATTTACCCGCTTCAACTTTTCAGTATAAGATTGTGTGGTAAACATATCAAGTGGGAACATCACATTACGTTCAACAGTTAAACTATCAAATAATGCTGAGCCTTGAAACAGCATCCCGATTTGCGTGCGTAGCTCCTTTTTCTCCTTTTCATCCATATTGAGAAAATTGGCACCATCATACAAAATCTCTCCATTGCCTTTATCAAGATTTACCAGACCCACCATGCATTTAATAAAAACAGTCTTACCGCTACCACTCGTACCAATAATCAGGTTCACCTTACCGCTTTCCATTACGCACGAAATATCATCCAGTACTTTTTTATTACCAAACGATTTTGTGATGTGCTTTACTTCTATCATGTGATTTAGTTCTCTCTTTATACTTTTAATTACAACAATAAGGCAGCCAGTCCATAATCGGCAAATAATATCAGGATGCAGCTTACCACTACTGAGGTGGTAGAGGCCCGACCGATTTCCAATGCACCACCTTTTACATTATAACCAAAATAAGCTGATATACTTGAAATAATAAAGGCAAATGTAAAGGCCTTAATCAGACCGAATGTAAGATTAAATGTGATAAAATCTTTGGTCAAACCCTGAGTAAACTGCTGGGGATTGATGATGCCACTGAGTGTACCTGCCAGATAGCCGCCCCAGATACTCAAAAACATTGAAATGGTAATCAGACAAGGAATTACCAGAAAAGAGGCGAGTATTTTAGGCAGTATCAGATAGGTTTTAGTATTGATACCCATGATCTCGAGCGCATCAATTTGCTCGCTCACACGCATGTTACCAAGCTCGGAAGCAATCTTAGAACCTACCACACCAGCCAGCACGATACACACAACAGTGGGTGAAAGTTCCAGAAAAGTACTGTCGCGGATAATCTGCGCGATCACATATTTCTGTACCAGCGGACTGATCAGTTGATAGGCCGTTTGAATCGTAGTTACAGCACCTAAAAACAAGGAAATAATGACTACAATTCCCATTGATCCGATACCGATCTCATTGCATTGATGGATAAATTCTTTCCAGTATACTTTTGCATTTTCAGGCTTTGTAAACATCCCCTTGAGCATTAATAGGTACTCACCAAAATGTTGTAATAGTTTTATCATGGATTGTCAAAAATACAATATACCCACATAGAAAATGTCAATAATATCAAAAACTGCCTTAATATTTCAAATGCTTGACCGTATTGCCGTTATTTATGAGTTGCTTCAATGAATCGATACCAATTTCAAGGTGTCGATCTACAAATTTAAGGGTCACCTCAGTGTCGCTCTTCGCGGTTTTAACTCCATCAGGAATCATAGGCTGATCGCTTACCAGCAACAAAGCACCGGTAGGTATTCTGTTATAAAAACCAGTTGTTAGAATGGTGGCTGTCTCCATGTCGATCGCCATCACGCGAATCAGTTTGAGATAAGTTTTAAATTTGGCATCATGCTCCCAGACTCTTCTGTTGGTGGTGTAGCAGGTACCGGTCCAGTAGTCGTAACCCTTATCACGGATGGTAGTGGAGATGGCTTTTTCCAGGGCAAATGCAGGCAGTGCAGGTACTTCTGGCGGAAAATAATCATTGCTGGTACCTTCACCACGGATTGCTGCAATTGGAAGAATGAGATCCCCTACCTTATTCTTTTTTTTCAATCCGCCGCATTTGCCTAAAAACAGTACCGCCTTGGGCTGTATCGCTGACAGCAGATCCATAACGGTAGCTGCAGAGGCAGAGCCCATACCGAAGTTGATGATGGTAATACCACCGGCTGTGGCGCAACACATGGGTTTATCTGCACCCACGATCTCGCACATATTCTTCTTGGCAAACATATCAACGTAATTGGTGAAATTGGTGAGTAAAATATACTTGCCAAAATTTTCGAGCTTCTCACCTGTGTATCGTGGCAACCAGTTTTCAACGATTTCCTGTTTAGATTTCATAACATGGTATTTTGATGCAAATGTAATTATAATTGGGTTTTTGACACCGTTCGTTATGAATTGTGCGGAAATTTAATATAGATGCAACAGTAGTCAGTTGTGAAGATATTTCTCATCGATGAGGTCATTCAAGTTTCTCACTGTTGTTTCAGACGACTGCTGGTGGCTCCTGATTGCAGCAAAAAAGTAACATTTCAACTTCACGCGCAGGTATCGCATAAAATTGCGTATCTTCGCCCACATTCACGGATGTCTGCCTCCACTTTTTTAGACACAGCTTTGTTGCTTTATCTTCACTTTTGCTTTTCAGTCATTCAATTTAATCACATACTAAGTCCGGATTTATAAGCAGGACAACAAATTAAAAAATATTACATGGCAGAATCTTTTGCAAAAAAAGAAAAAGAGAAAAAAAAGGCTAGAAAGAAATTAGAGAAAGAAGAAAAATCTGCAGAACGGAAAGCCAATAATGATAAAGGCAAGAGCCTTGAAGAAATGATTGCTTATCTGGACGAAGATGGCAACCTCACTGATATACCTCCTGATAAACAGGTGAAAAGAAAATTTAATCCGAATGACTCTTCGCAGGGTTCTAATTTGGAAACCGAAAAATCGGAATATACCGGCATTGTCTCAATGTTTTTTACAGATAAAGCGTACGGATTTATTACCGAAGACGGTACCCGTGCCAGCGTATTTGTTCATCAAAACAATATGGAAGGCGCCATTCAGCAAAACGATGCGGTTACGTTCAAAAAAGAGAAAACGCAAAAAGGTTACCAGGCGGTCCATGTCAGAAAAAGATAAGGTTTTCCGCTTAAGTCGTTATTTTCATGCATCATCCAACCCTGCCGCTCAATGGCCACTAGGCATGGTATGTGAGAAGTTCATGTACTCGATTCAGGTTCAAACCCATTAGTTTCATTCCACATGCAGCATCATCTGCAGTATTGGATCATCTGAATTTTTAGAGGTAAAGGTGTACAAATACACTGCGGTATTTTTATCTTTGGCGCGCAAACTATTACGTTATGAAAGTCGCTTCTGCGAAATCTATCTAAAACACCCTCACTGAACTGCCTTATGCTGAGTATTATTATGCCGGTCAAGAATACGGAGCTATTTCTGAAATCCTGTCTCGACTCTATTATACAGCAAACCTTGCAAACGTGGGAATTAATGGCCATTGATGATCATTCTACCGACGACAGTGTGAACATTTTAAGATCCCATGCGCAGCACGACAAACGAATTCGTGTGATCGCGAACGAAGGACATGGCGTCACTGCCGCATTGCAGACTGGTTATAAATACTCCACCGGTGAATATATTACCCGCATGGATTCAGATGATATCAATGAACTGCAGAAATATAAATACATGCTAGATCAACTGGTGATTCAGGGACCGGGACATATTGCGCTTGGACAGGTCAAGTACTTTTGCGAAGCAGGTTTGGGTGAAGGCTTTCAGAACTATGAGCGATGGATGAATGCATTGATCAGTGAAGGAAATTGTTTTGATGAAGTGTACAAAGAATGTGTGATCCCCTCCCCTTGCTGGATGCTGCACCGGGTAGACTTCGACCGCGCAGGCGCTTTCGATACGGCGCTCTACCCCGAAGATTATGATCTGTGTTTCAGGATGTATCAGCAGCAACTGAAACCGATCGCCTGTCAGGAGATTTTATTTCACTGGCGCGACTACCCCAGCCGGACCACAAGGCAGGTGGCACATTACCAGGGCGACGCTATACTGGCATTAAAATGCCATCATTTTTTAAAAATCGATTTTGATCCCTCCAGACGACTTGTACTATGGGGGGCCGGCAAACGGGGCAAATTCATTGCAAAGTACTTGGTTGCACAGCATATTCCCTTTGAATGGGTTTGTAACAACGAGAATAAAATTAACCACCAGATTTATGGGATCTGCTTAAAATCAGATAATATGGTAGGTGACATCCATGACAAACAAATTATCGTTAGTGTTGCCAATGCAGTGGAGCAGAAAACTATTCAGGAGATTTGTACCACGCACAAATGGGAGACCTACTTTTTTTGTTAGGAGGACTTCCGATTTTATTCTGCAAACACGGTTAGTCACTGGGAAATAATTGCATATCATTTTTTTGTTGACAAT
>JADYYU010000394.1 GCA_020853515.1 Chitinophagaceae bacterium
GATTTTTTTGTGCAATACAGTTTACAGCAATGAACGCAAGCAAACTTAACGGTAGATATTTCAAAGTTAATTTTTTACGGTGGCCAGTTTGATTAATGTATCCGGATCGCTGCAATCATAATACGCAACACCATTGGTGAGCATGCAAATCAACAAATTGCCTGAAACGATCACATCAACAAATGATTCGCCTGTTACAATATTCATTTCCTGCGGATTAAATTTATCTGTAATATCGAATATCCTCAAACCGGTTCCATTATCACAAACATAGAGGCGATTGCCATGCATACCAAGCCCCATCGGATTGGTCAGGCTGTAGGATTTTACAAAGCCGGGATTCGCAATATTACTGACATTATAAACCTGTAGCTGATTTAAATTTGAACCGCATCTGTTGCCACCATGGATGGTAAGATAGGCCACATTGCTGTCGGCAACAATGGGGTCGCATCCGGTCAGGTGCTGAACATTTGATTCAAATTCGGGTGCTGCCGGATTTGAAATTGAATAAATGAACATCGCATTGCTTGAGGCAATAAAGAGCTTATTTTCAAAAGGGAAAATAGCTTCGATATTAAAACCAACCTGAATTTTGTTTTTGTAAACAGGCGCATTGTTTTGGCTGACGTCAAATACGCTTAAACTGTTGCCGTCAACCGTATATAAATAATTATTGACAATGGTAAAGCGGGCCAGTGAACCTCCCTGTCCAACTGAGTTTGCACCATTGCTGCTTGTGTTTTGTTTGCTGCAGGCCGCACAAAAAATAGAGTACAGTGCAATTAAATAGAATAGGGTTTTCATTATTTTTTACATTTTGGGTTGGTTAACATTTTTTGAGTCCAGCCGATCACCGTGCCTTTTGCAGCATCGGCACATTCAAAGAATACACCCTCTACCGGAGGGTATTCCTGACTCACCCCCGGAAATACTTTTTCAATCCTCGATACCACCTGTATTGCATTTATTTGGCTGATATCAATGCCGGCCAGATCGCGGTGGTTATCCGTATAGAGAATATTGTTACGGATCGAAATTTCACTGCATCCCTTTACTTTGATAAATCCGGTCCGTACTGGATTTGAAGGATTTGTACAGTTGATGATGTGGATACCTTCACCATTTTCTATTTGAAAAGTCATATTCTGATAAAGATATATTTTGCCGGCATTGACAACAGGCCTTGGCGCTTCACTTTTAATTTCTGTGAGATCGACCACTGAACCGTAAACGGGGGCATAACCTAATATTTCGGCATTATTATTTTTTATACAAGCCAGCATGCTGAAAATGAGTAGGGTAGCACATGCGGTGATTGCCATGGCAGGCACATTTATTTTTTTGGTCATGAGCACATTTTTTTGTTTGCGTATAGGACGTGCCGGAAAACCAAACTGTTAGCGGCCGCAAAGTAATTTTATCCGGCCCTGAATTTGCCGCAGCAGTTTATCCGGCATTGCGTACTAAAAATAATTGTCATCAGGCGAAGAAGGTATCACGAATGATGATGTCAGCCTGCTGAGATTTATTTGATGCTGAACTCATTTTAAAATCCAATTGTTTTTACAAGGTGGCTGATCAATAAATTACAGAGATCAAATGGAAAAAGTAGGTTATAAAAGATCCGCTTTACAAAATTTGCTACATCTTAAGTGTGCGTTTCAATTCCCGTTGTGCATCTTTTTCTTTAATGCTGTCGCGCTTATCATGCGTTTTTTTACCCTTGGCCAATGCGATCTCTATTTTGGCATAGCCGTTTTCACTCATAAAAATTTTGAGTGGGATGATGGTATATCCTTTTTCTTTGGTTTTTGTTTCAATTTTTTTTAGTTCGCGTTTTGTAAGTAACAGCTTCCTTTCCCGAATAGGATCGTGATTGTTGGCTGTGCCAAAATTATACACTGCAATATGCAGACTTCTGATATATAACTCACCTTTATGCAACACGCAAAAGCTGTCATTGAAATTAGCCTTGCCTTGCCGAAGTGATTTAATCTCAGTACCCAGTAAGACCATCCCGGCCACATATTTCTGCTCAATTGCAAAGTGAAAAGTGGCCGACCGGTTTGAAATCTCTTTCATAGCAGGCAAATGTACTAAGGATGCGTTTAATTGAAATGTCTTTTAAAAATTAATTCCGGATCAGAATGCAAATTTCATACTTCCGAAAATGCCGAATCTTCTGTAATAGGAGTCGTTGGTAGGTGTACGAACGGGCAGCAGGCGCCATACAAAATCAACCCTCAGTACTTTAAAGATATTTTCGATGCCAGTGCCGACTTCAAGATAGGGACTTTTTGCGAGCGACTGAAAGTAGTAGCCTTTGTTGAAATTCAGCGCCTGATTAGCAGAAGATAAATTGCCGTAAACACCTTTGACATTCCAGAAGGTTCGTAATTTCATTTTCTTGACATAGGGGATGTACTTAAAAAACAAACTACCCATCGAATGTTCAACTATGGCTCCGGCATAAATATCGCTGATATATTCATAGCGATACATCATGCTGAAGGCGTGCAGATTGTAATAGTAAAATTCGTTGCCGGGATGCACTTCCAGAATCGGGTAGGGAAGTGTGCCAAACACCTTGCCGGCAAACAGATTGTAATAAACCGAGCCGGCGTGTTTAATGCGTATGTTGTCAGAAACTGTCAGTCTGAATTTGACATAATTATAATCTCCCTGCATAAAATTTTTCAAACCCACCCCTGCGTAAAATTTTATAATCGGGTATTTGGTGCCCAGACTGGTGCGGTAATAATTGCCTTCTACAAATTGCTCTTTGTAAGCAAATCTGCATTCAAGACCAATTTCGGTGGTGCTGATGGTACTCGATGGCAGGCTGTCGCTGTTGTAAAAAATGCCAAGATAGGGCAGGGGAGCGTAAGGTGTAAATTGTTTTTGCTCATACGACAGCATCGTACTAAAACCATTAAAATAACTGTGGAAATATTCAATTCTTTTTTTGTCTACAAACGCAAGTTTCCATGGTACGCCTGATTTGCGGCCAATGGTGCTGAAAATATTATCGAGAGATCCCGCGTCATCGTACTGACTGACACTATTGTCGATATCATGTTTGTATTCCGCATAAATAAACCTGCGCGGGTGTTTGCGTAAAATCCATAAGGCACTGCCGCTATATTTAATTTTCTGGTCGAGTGTACCATAGGCAATATAGCCCCGCAAATAAATGTTTTTAAATAATTTAGGAGTGGTGCCCATTGAAAATCTGAAACGCGGACCTTCCACATTATTTTTACTATAAAAATTATAGATAGGGCCGATTTCAAGTGGTCCGACTTCCTTGATGCCGGTACCCAATAAGTAAAACAATGAATAATATTTTTTATAGATGGGCAGACTCTGAATCGTATCGATCATCTGGTAAATAGCCTTTTCATTTTTCGAAAGCGAATCATGCCTGACTTCATTCCAATAGGTTTCGTTTTTATTCAGGGCATCGTCATCAATTTCAGTATCGGCCTTATTCTTTTTGCTATCGATCATGGCTTCAATCGATGGACTGTTTACAACTATGTTTTTGTAAGTGGTTGTTTTACGTCCAAGAAAGCCTGCGATTTTATCTCCATGCGGTGGCAAAAAATCGACATAAAATTTGTCTTTGGTTAAAAACCACAAAGTATCTTCAAAGCAGGTAAATTCCTGCATCATCGTAACTTTATTGACCCAATTGATGTTTTGCTCTTTAGTGACGATCATGTTCATTTTTTGAATCGCATAATCGGTATCATGTACCCAAAAGTCACCGTTAAAAGTGTGCTCTCCGCTTCGTTTAGGGCTAAAGGCAACCTGATAGCAGAGTTTATCATTCACCCATTGGGTATCGGTCAGTTCATAACGGTAAAACATGGGTGCGTCATTCGCAATAGGGCTTACAAATCCTACGTTGAAAATGGGGATGCTGTTATCGTAAAAGTTTATATTCTGGTACATTGATCCCAGCATCTGGGAAACACTTTGATTTTTGTAGCCGGAAATGCGCGAGCCCTTAATGAATTCCTTGGTTTTTTTTGGCTTCTTCTGATAGTAATAATCTGATATCGTTTCTGTGAGAAATAGAGGCAGAAAAGGTTTTTCCTCACTGGTAGAATCAATATACTGCTGTATAAAATCGAACTTTTTTAATATGGGAGATTGCTTGAATGACTTCTTTGGAATCTTATTGATATCCATTTCCAGTTTATTATACACTTCATAGCTGTAGTTACTGGCCTTGTCGTAATTGTTTTGCGGTTTGTTGCGGATCACTTTCTTTACAAGTGTCAGTGCGGGATTCCGGTCTAACTTAAAAACAATATTTTTAATTTGAACAGCGCCTCTTTCCATTACAATGGTCAGTCGCTGATAATTCAGATTTTTGTTGATAACGATGGCTTTTTTGGCATATCCCAAAATGGTTACCATGAGGGTGTCGGATGGAATGGTATCCATCGCAAACTTAAAATGACCATCAATGTCCGTACGCATACCAACCGGACTATTTGGAAAAAAGATCGTTGCGAAGGCTAATGGCTCAGCGGTTGTGTAATCACTGATACTACCTTCAATCACCACTTTTTGCGCCATTGGTTTTTGCGATGCACTGGGCGCAACTACACTGTCTGAAACTGGCAAAACGGATTGTATGTGTAACGTATCTGCTTGTCGTAAACTGTCAAGATGCATCTGCGCATGAATCGGCTGAATGAAAAGTAAAATGCTGCAAAGGCATAGCACTATTTTTTGAAAGTTGAAATAACTCGCAAAGGTCGTCTGACGGAAAGCAAATAGATTGATTAATGTTATCATTCGGCAGCATTAAAAATCGGTGGCCAGAGAAATGTGGATGACTGGTTTTTTTCCACCATCAATGTTCCATGCACAGTCAGTGCGTATAAAATAACCCAGAAACTTTGTTCGCAAGCCTAAGCCATACCCCCAGCCAAAATCATACTGCGAATTATTTAAATAGACGGTTACGGGTGAGTTCTTATCTCGTACGATATTATTTGATTTGATGTTTTCTGCATTTGGCAGCAGGCCACGCCAGGCAGAGCCAATATCTGTAAATGCGACTAATTGCAGATGTCGTAAAAAACCGGATTTCACCTGTTTTTTAAACAGTGTATTACAGATCGGGAAGCGAATTTCTTCGTTTACCACCAGATAGCTGTTGCCGTTGCGAAAACCCTGCCTGTAGCCACGCATATTGGTGGTCAGACTCTGAAAAGCATAATTTTGCGAATAGTCGATGCTGGTGTTGCCGTCCGACTTTGGACTTAAGTCGTTGTCAACGCCACCGAGCAAATAAAGTACTTTCGCATTTCCGCCGCTGAATGCGCCGGCGATCCGTGAAGCCAGGATCAGATTTTTGTAGAGAGTGAGGTAGTTTCGGGCATCATATCCAAAATTATAGAAGCCCTTGGTTTTATCATTAAACTTGTACTGATATTCGGCATAGGCTTTAGCACGGGTCCCTTTCCATATATTCAGTAAAGGCGTATAGGAATTGTCGTAAACATATTCCACGCGGCTGATCACCCAAAACTGCTTGTCGTCCGGTATTTCAATACTGTATTTATCCTTGGCCTGCACCCTGATACGATCATATCTGATTCCGAAATTAAGTCTGATGCTTTTAAGCATGTCCAGCGGATAGTTGACATTGGTTTGAAGATAATCCATCGCTACCCGGCCACTCACCGGGAAGGGCGAATAGGCAGGCGGTACACCGTTTCTTAAATCATACTGATTGGTAGTGGCATGATGAAAATACAACATGCCCCAGTCGGTTCTTTTGCGGTAATTATTAAACTGCAAAAAATAGTCGAGGCCACGCAGATCGATACCCAGACGGGCTCCGGCCCTGATCTTATAATCTTCCATTACGTCTGTCAGTGTAGAAGTAATAAAACCTGATATGGGGGGATTCTGGTAAGTGCCTCCGGTATAATCGAAAGGCTGATAACGGGTAAAGAGTAAGGTATTGTCCAGACTGGATTGCAGAAAGTCGGGATAAAATGTTGTTTCGTATATTTTTGGCTTGATAATGCTTTGGGCTCCTTCAAATAACTGGTAGGCCCTTACGTTACCTTTTTTAGCGAGGTATATTTGCTCCAGAAAAGCAACACTGTTTGTATCGTCATCAAATGGAGTTTGGTAAAGCGGAGCTTCATTTTGGGCGGCCATTTCAGCATTTTGTTCGTCCGGCCGTTCTGCCTTGCTCTCATCACTCTCTTTATATTTTTCATAAGCCTTTTTCAATTCACTGAATGGCGTGGTTTGAACAATAAATTCGTGATTGCTTTTATACACTTCAATAACCGAAGCTGTCTGATGTATATATTCCTGCTTTACGAGTGTATGGTTAAGGGGCATAAATGCCTGTGTGCTGATGGTATCCGGTGCGATCTGTCTTTTTTCGATGGTAACAATCTGCCGTACTTGCTTGTTACTGGATTCTGTCAAATAGGCATATTCATCGAGGCCCCATTGCATCGGATATTTTATTTCGCTGTTCGATTCGCTGAGTGTCACCAGATTGGTACCTTTAGACGGATCGTACAAATACATATTAAATTGCGGCGTAAAGTGATCGCTTTTTGCATCTTCGCCTATGTAGGGGCTCGTGCGGTTTGATAAAAATAAAATGCCTGTAAAAATTCCGTTTTGCACAAATACCGGCTGCTTGTCGTCAAACAAATCATTGGTGATCGGTTCAAACCGGCTATTGCGGATCGTCAGTTTATACAGATCACTTTGTCCTTTTTTGATCGCTGTAACAGCCAGTGTGTTTTCATCGCTCATAAAGCACATGCCGGTAATGCGGTCTATTTTATTGCTGCTGATCACCCTGTTTTCCATTTTAGAGGTGCCTGCAGTAAAGATGCGGAGGTTAATATGATTTTTTTTCTGATAAAGAATCGCCATTTTTCTGCCACTCGGGCTCCAGGAAAGCAGCGGGTAATCAGGATCTGCCAGTTCTATGCCGGCTCTGATACCACCTGATATAATTTCATAAGTCTTGTCATATTTTATATCTTTCACAAACACTTTAAATTCACCATCCGATTTTTCAACATAGGCCAGATCGCGGCCTACCGGTGAAATAGCGATCTGACCATACACCGCATTGGGTTTGGTTTTGATTTTGGTCAGCACAGTGGTATTTTCGATCGCTGTCTTCAAATTGATTTGGCCGGTGTCGGATATTTTATAAAAATCTTCCCATTCATTCACAATCTCTTTGTAGGGTTTGTGCAGTACCATCTCCAGCGCATTATTGACACTTTTACGATAGCGGGTGAGATACAATAAATTTGAAATATAGTTTTCACCATACTTGCTTGAAATGTAATTCCAAAATGAATGACCGGCAATGGTAGGATTTGAAAGGGCCACATCGGTAATCCGTCTTTTTTTGGCGGTGACTACGATCGATTTTAATTCCGCCGTTTTTTCAGCACTCCAGTCATCGCTGATATAGGCCACATAGCCGACCGTATACCAGTCGGGCAGATTCATCTTCACAGCATTTTTTACAATATCTTTGATGTTATCGCCAAACAACATATTGTCTTTGATGACAGATGCGATACCCCGGGTGATTTGTTTTTTAAGATGGTTATGATCGCCATTAAAATAAACGGGTATATTATCGCCCACCACATCAATTTTGCCGCCATTCGCCAGATTCAGATCTTCATTTTTCCGGCCGATATTTGTTTGCTTATATTCTCCGAACGAATTATAAATAATAATATTCAATTTTTTGTTGAGACGGCCACCCATCATATACACAATATGCGAAAGTTCCTGCTCTGCAATATTCAGGGCATACAAGGCATGTGCATTTCCCTTATCATAATAAAACGTTCTGAAATGGGTACTGTCGTAATATTTCCAGTCGAAAGTGCGGTATTGCACCCTGTTTTGACCGAAAGGCTCCCACGAGGCCTGCCCAAGTAACTGACCGTTGCATAGGACAAAAAATAACAGGATGAAACTAAAGTGTTTAAACATGGACGGAATTTCGCATTATTTCAAAATTAAAATTACTAAATTTTATGCAATTATTTTCACAAAGAATCGGACGCAGGCCTTAGACTGAATAAATGCTGAATAGTTTAATTGATTTTGGGAAATTCTTATATTTTAATGATAATTTCGCGGCGCTAAAGTTCCATATGCTACAGATTCAGTCATTTACGTTCAATGCTTTTCAGGAAAACTCCTATATTTTATACGACGATAAGGGCGGGGCCATCCTCATTGACCCCGGTATGTACACCGATGACGAATGCAGTGTTTTCTTTGATTTTATAGAAAGAAAGCAGTTGAAACCGCAACTCCTGCTTTCAACGCACACGCATCTCGATCACGTGTTTGGAAATGCCGCCGTGCTCAAAAAGTTCAGCATACCCTACGGATTTCATATCAAGGACCGGCCTGTTTTTGAAGCCGCTTCTTCTGCAGGTGCCATGTATGGGTTGTCTTTTGAAAAATCGCCGGAACCCACTTTTTACATCAGCGAACACGAAAAAGTGATCTTGGGTGAGCATACACTGAGCGTGTTGCTTGCACCCGGTCATTCGCCGGGATCGGTTTGTTTTTATTCAGAAAAGCAGCAATTTGTGATCTCCGGTGATGTGCTGTTTCAGATGAGCATTGGCCGGTCTGATTTTCCCGGTGGAAATTACGAAACTTTGATTCAGAGTATACACACTCAACTGCTTTCGTTGCCGGATGAGACCCTTGTTTACAGCGGTCACGGACCAGCCACACAAATAGGTTTTGAAAAAATGAACAATCCTTTTCTGACCCAAAGA
>JADYYU010000395.1 GCA_020853515.1 Chitinophagaceae bacterium
GACCGCGGTTATTTTTTCAGAAACCTGCAAATTATACAGCATACTGTCTTTGTACACAAAGCCACCGAGGCCGCCATTCAGATTCATATCGATTAAATGAAAACGGTAATGCTGACCAGAGTAGGTCATGATCTCACTGGTGATGACAGAGTATTGCGAATTAGATCCGGGCCTTTCTATGATTAGCACCTGAGTGATGGTGGACCCACCGGGTATGAGGCTGCTATTGGGCATCATCTGATGATTTTTATTCCACACTGCTTCCGAGTTGGTATAAAAAAGCAATTCGCCGGTCGATTTATCAGCGATGGTCGCGCATCCTTCAAAGCCGTTCATAGCACCGTTGGTCAGCACCCTCGGTTTGCAACTGTCATTAAAATCGAGACCTGCGCCATCGCCGAAATACCAGATATTGGATTGTTTCTGTGCCGAGAGTGTTGAAGCACTTATCATAAAAATGAGAAAGAGGGGGATGTGTGTGAGTAAGACAAATTTTGTTTTCATAAGTTGTAATTTCTATAAATATATCAAATGTTTTGTAAAAATTAAAAATTCGCGGTGAACCGGAAAGCAGATTTGAGGCTGCAGCATTTTATTTGGGGTCAAAAAATAGAGGCTAGGTTGGATATGATCTCAAATGCCCTTGACCTGATGAGGGGCTAGTCATGTTGCCACTCAACGATTAGTTCAGAAATTTTTACGAATACTGCTCTTATTTACAGCAGACTGTCAAATTTTTTTACACCATGCAAATGCCGTATTTTTGTCCGCTCACATCCGGTATGAAAGCATTTATTCATAAACTATTTAATGCGCCTTTTTTCGAAACCATCGACTCCTTAGGCTTTGGTCCAAGATTTTTTATTGCGGTCATGTTTATCGTCATCGCGTGGCTGTTTGGTCTGCAGATCAATAAAGTTTCACGTAGCCGTTTCCGTAAGCGATTTGACGACCCCTTGCTGCCCACTTTTCTGGCAAATATTTTGCGCATTATCATTGTAATTATTGGCATTCTCTGCGCCCTCAAGGTGATGCAACTGGGTGGCATTGCAACGAGTTTGCTGGCCGGTGCGGGTATTTCTGCATTTATCATCGGTTTTGCATTGAAAGATATCGGTGAAAATTTTCTGGCTGGTATTCTACTCGCCTCCAACAGGCCCTTTCGCGTAGGTGATCTCATCGAATGCAATGGTATTAAAGGGGTGGTGACCGCACTCAATCTTAAAGATACAGAACTGAAGACAGCAGATGGCAAAGATGTGTTTATGCCCAACAGCATGTTGATAAAAAATCCGCTTCAGAATTATACCATGGACGGATCTCACCGCTATGAATTTTCGGTAAAAATTCAGTATGGAAATGATGTACAGCTTGCCAAGTCTATCATTGAAGATATCATGAACAATATGCAATCGCTGGTGAATGAAATACATAAACCTTCCGTGCAACTCACCGACATCGTGAATGACGGCTGCTTGTTTAACGTGTATTACTGGCTCTTTACCAAAAGCGACACTACTTCATCAAGTGTGCGAACCACTGCATTGCTGCAGATCATAGAGCAACTGGAAGCAGCGGGGTTTAGGCTGGGAAGCGATAAGGAAAGTGCTTAGTTGCAGTTTCATTGCGTAATTCACCCCGAATAGATTAAATTCACATCCTGGAAAGCAAAAAATATATGCAAAAAACGATACGAAAAAGTGATGCGCTCGATTACCATTCAAAAGGTAAACCGGGTAAGATTGAAGTCATTCCTACCAAAGAAACCAAAACGCAACGCGATCTCGCACTGGCCTATTCGCCCGGTGTAGCAGAACCTTGCAGGGAAATCGCCAAAAATCCGGAGACGGTCTACAAGTACACTGCAAAAGGAAATCTGGTAGCTGTGATCTCAAATGGCACGGCTGTGCTGGGGCTGGGCGATATTGGTCCGCTAGCTTCTAAACCTGTGATGGAAGGCAAAGGTTTATTGTTTAAAATTTATGCTGATATTGATGTCTTTGATATTGAACTGAACTGCCATAATGTGGACGATTTTATCAAAATTGTGAAAGCGCTGGAACCCACTTTCGGAGGTATCAACCTCGAAGATATTAAGGCCCCGGAATGTTTTGAGATCGAAGAGCGTCTGAAAAAGGAACTCAACATACCGATCATGCACGATGATCAGCATGGCACCGCTATTATATCATCGGCGGCCTTGCTGAATGCTCTTGAGCTTCAGCAAAAGGATATCAAAACGGCAAAGATCGTGGTGAGTGGGGCAGGAGCTTCGGCAATGGCCTGTTGTAATTTGTATATCAAGCTGGGCGCGAAAGTCGAGAATTTTATCATGTTTGATAGCAAAGGTGCAATCACCAAAGACCGGAAAGATCTGGATGCTATGAAACAGAAATACGCCACAGCCAAAAAAGTAAAATCGCTCGAACAGGCTATGGTGGGTGCAGACGTTTTTATTGGCTTGTCAAAAGGTGGCATCGTCAATGCTAAAATGCTCAAGGGCATGGCTGAAAGACCCATTGTATTTGCGCTTGCCAATCCGGATCCGGAAATAGATTATGAAACGGCGGTCAAGGCAAGACCGGATGTGATCATGGCCACGGGCCGCAGCGATTATCCTAACCAGGTAAATAATGTGCTGGGCTTTCCGTACATCTTTCGCGGAGCGCTGGATGTCAGAGCGAGTTCGATCAACGAAGCCATGAAACTGGCTGCTGTAAAGGCATTGGCCTCACTGGCAAAAAAACCGGTACCTGAAATGGTCAACATGGCTTATCAGGAAAAAAATCTGAATTACGGTCCTACCTATATTATTCCCAAACCTATGGATCCGCGTCTGCTGGCAACGGTTTCGCTGGAGGTGGCTAAAGCGGCCGTGAAAAGTAAAGTCGCACAACGCATCATCACCGACTGGAAGGCCTATGAAGAGGAATTGCAAAACCGCCTCGGATCAGACGACAATATCCTGAAGGTGATCATTAATAAAGCGAAGCAATACAAGCAAAAGGTGGTATTTGCCGATGCTGAAAACTTTAAAACGCTGAAAGCCGCACAGATAGCCCGCGAAGAAGGCATTGCGATACCTATCTTATTGGGGAATGTGCGTAAGATAAAAGCCATCATCAAAGAGAATAATCTTGAACTGGATGATGTGCAGATCATTGATCCGAAAGCAGATGAACTCGAAGGTAAACGAAATGAATATGGAGAACTGCTGTTCAAAAAAAGGAAACGGAAGGGGTACAATACGTATGAAGCAAAAAAGATCATGCGCGAACGAAATTATTTCGGCTGTATGATGATCGAATGCGGTGAGGCCGATGCACTGATTACCGGCCTTACAAGAAAATACCCTGACACACTCAAACCGGTACTTGAAATTATCGGTGTTGAGCCTCATGTGAACAAGATCGCGGGCATGTATCTGATGCTCACAAAAAAAGGTCCGATTTGTTTTGCCGATACTACGGTGAACGAATTTCCTACAGCAAGCGACCTGGTGGAGATCACCTTGCTTGCAGCCGAGAAGATCAGAAATCTGAATATCACGCCACGTGTTGCGATGCTTTCCTATTCAAATTTTGGCAGCAGCAATCTGACGGAAGCGAAAATTGTGCGTGAAGCTGCAGATCTGTTGCATCAACTGCATCCCGAACTGATTGTGGACGGCGAAGTACAGGCCAGTGTCGCTTTTAATAATGAGTTGCTCAAAGAAAATTATCCTTTCAGTTCACTAATCAACAATAATCCCAATATTCTCATCTTTCCTAATTTGTCGGCCGGTAATATCGCGTATCATCTGATGATGGAGCTGGGGAATTCGGAAGCCATCGGGCCTATTCTGCTGGGATTAAATAAGTCGGTGCATGTATTGCAATTAGGCAGCAGCGTGAGACAGATCGTAAATATGGTGGCGATTGCAGCGGTGGATGCACATGTAAAACGAAAAAAGAATAAGTAAGATGGAAACTAAGCAATCGCTAGTTAGCAAAGTATGCGCCTCGGTGTTATGCGTTTTGATCGGTGCCGTATTTATTTTTTCGGGAATATCAAAGATACCTACGCTTGAACAGTTTGGCTGGACGATTGTTGAAACCACACCGCTCAACTGGACGATGGCGGAATGGAGTGCGAGATTGCTGATCGGTTTGGAATTATTTCTGGGACTGCTTTTTATCGGGCATTTCCGGCTGCGCAAAATTGCCATCCCGGTTTCGTTTTTTTTATTACTGATCTTTACCGTTTACCTGTTGCTTGTGATCAAAGCGCATGGCAGCAGCGGTAACTGTGGTTGCTTTGGTGAAGTGGTGCAGATGACTCCCTTGCAATCAGTTTACAAGAATATTGCGATGCTGATCATCATCGGGATTATTCAGTTTATTCAGCATGAATTCAGATTTAAATTTCTGTCTCCGATCATAGTTGCTTTGATGCTGGTCAGTCTGGCCGTACCGTTCGTCTTTAGTCCACCTGAAAGTATTTACATTTATGAAAAGGAAGCCGATATCAATGAGCCTTTGCCGTTAAGCATTTTGTATCATTCTGAAAATAACAGGCCTCCTTCGGAGGAATTGCGTAGCGGAAAGCATGTGATCGCCTTTATGAGTCTCACCTGCGAATATTGCCGCAAGGCCGCCAAACGCTTGCGTATCATGAAAGAGAAGCATCCTGAACTTCCTTTTTATATTATTCTGAATGGCGACAGCAGCAATATCAAACCGTTTTTTGAAGATACACGCGCGACTAATATTCCTTATTCAATGTTTAACGGGGCCGAGCAGTTTAAAACGCTTAACAGGGGAACTGCATTGCCAACCATCAAGTGGGTAAAGGATACCACCCTGATTCGCGAATCAAATTATATTACCCTCGATGAAGATGAGATCGTTCAATGGCTGAAGGAAAAGTAAACGAAGGTGCGCCCGTATAACAGAATATTTCCACCTGTCAGCAGATATTAATATTTGAAAAAGTGTATTAGATTTGTCTGATTTTTTTAATACATTTATTCAATGAAGCAAGTAGCAACCTTATTTTTAATATTTTACATTTCTTTTTCAAATGCGTTATTTGCACA
>JADYYU010000396.1 GCA_020853515.1 Chitinophagaceae bacterium
CTATCGGGGAAGCCTGAAAAAAACAGATCCCTATGGCAATGAATAAAAAGTATATTTGAACCGGAAATCATCCACAGTAACCCGTAAAATGCACATCAGTAAGATCGATTGTTTCTGCAAGTACACTGCAGGCCTGTGGCGCTCTGTAGTGATTTGCTGCTGTCTGTTACTTTGTCTTGAGACTCTTTATGCGCAGCAACCCGCATATATCAATTATACGGTTAAAGAAGGAATGCCCAGCAATACAGTTTATTGTATTTTTCAGGATAAAAAGGGCTACCTCTGGCTTGGAACAGATCGGGGCGTGGCCCGCTTTGACGGTTATCAGTTCACGATCTTTACCACTACCGACGGCTTGGCCGACAACACCATCTTTGATATTTATGAAGATTCAAAGCATCGTATTTGGTTTGCCTGCAATAACGGAAACGCCTGCTACTATGCAGATGGGGTTTTTTATAATAGGAAAAACAGCAGGTTGCTTGCGCAAATTAATAAACAGGGGCCGGCACTGAAAACCCTGGAAGATAAAGATCATCAACTCTTTTTACTGACGCATTTTAATATTTACAAACTTTCCGCAGAGAATCAGATTAGTGAGTTGTATTTAAATGAATCCAATTTATACTCGTCGATGAGCTTGAATGATAAAGGTGAAGTGGTGGTGCTTGAAGCAAAAGGTCTGCGAAATCTCAGCACGGGGATCCTGGCGCGTTTTGAATCTTCTGATCCTATTGTACCACAGTTGAACTCCAAAACAATGATCAGTCGCGGAAAAGTTTACCATACTCAACTGACAGATATCGTATCAAGTGAATGGCAGTCGCAAACATTAAAAACCGAACTGCACAATATTACATTACATACTTATATGACCCAATGCATCCTGGACAATGGCAATGATCAGTTGCTTGTTGGTACGCAAAACGGAATGTATATATGGGATCAGCAAAGCGGTGCCGTGCAATCACATTCATTCGACCGGGTTTCGATCAGCGGAATGCTGAAAGATAATGAGGGTAATTTATGGATCAGCAGTTTAAACAACGGAATTTATTTATCGATCAATCCTAACATTCAGATTTTGAATTCCCTGTCAGGTTTGAATTTTAATTATTGCAGCTTTATTGACAAACTTGCTGATGGCTCCTTTGTAATTGGATCAAACCATTTTCAGATGGCAATTTTACGTGATCAGGTTTTACACAATCTTAAACTGCCCGAACAGTTTGGTGAAGGAAAGGTTGAAAAGATCCGGTCAAATTCGGCCGGTGATTTTTTTGTCACATTGGGCTCTGCGCTGATGCGGGTAAACAGTCAGGACTTTTCGGTGAAGGTCTTTAATTTTGCAGCCCGCGATCTCCTGTTTGAGGGCAATGACCGGCTGTTACTGGTAGCAGGTAACAGTTTACGGCAAATCAACAATGCAAAGGCATTTGAAAATTACAGAAGCACCGCTTCTCTTGAACAAATTGATACAAATATTACGGTTAACAATGTAAAAGCCAGCGGATTATATAAGGGCCCCACTACCGGCAAAATCTATCTTTACGGCCTTTTTGGTGTCAAACGATATGTTAATAATCATACAGAAGATCTGCTACCGGATAATGAGTATTTGTCAAAAAATATTTATCGTGTACAGGAAACACCAGATGGTTTGCTTTGGTTAGCATCCAATATCTATGGTGTGCTGGTTATTTGTAATGGTAAACTGATCAGAATCGATAACACAAAAGGACTTCCTTCTAATTTTATTCACGCTATTTATGCTGACAGCCAGCAACATATTTGGGTGGCCGGAGTGGCCGGTCTGAGCAAAATCAGTTATCAGATGCCAGGTGGTAATTTTGAATATAAGATTGATCATTATTCAAGAGCGGATGGATTGATTTCAGAAAATATCAATGATGTGATTAAGGCCGGTGACCAGGTTTATCTCGCAACAGAAGAAGGAATCTGCATCTTCAGGGAACAGGATCTTCGTTTGCATGCAGCCATACCGGTGCTGAATATTGAAGCCGTCTATTTCAACAACATTTTGCAGAACGTCGGCCCCCTTTATAACAGTGATTATAAACATAATTCAGTTAAATTAAAATTTGCCGGTCTGTCCTATCGTTCTTTGGGTAATATGCATTATAAATATCGGATGAAAGGTCTGGAAGATCGCTGGAGTTATACACGCAATACCATGCTTGAATACCCTGCACTGGTCTCAGGGTCGTATGTATTTGAACTGGTGGCTATTAACAGTAAAGGGGTGCCTTCAGTTATGCAGTCAGTCAGCATTTACATAAGTCCGCCTTTTTGGGCTGAATGGTGGTTCAGACTGGCCATTCTGTTGCTGTTATTTTTGTTGATTTATTACCTCATACAAAAGCGTTTTACGGTCATCAGAAACCGGCATCAAATCAGGGAGCAGTTACTCAATCTCGAAAATCAGCATCTGGAAGCACAAAAGCAGCAGGCCGAATATGAACGTGAATTGTCAGAAGTACGGCATCAGGCATTGCGTTTGCATATGAATCCGCATTTTATTTTCAATGCAATTAATTCAATACAGGGCTTTTATGCATCAGGCGAAATTGAAACAGCCAAAACGTACATTGGAAAATTTTCAGGTTTACTGCGCATGATCCTCGATCAAAGTAAACGGGAGTGGATCGGCATACAGGAAGAAATGAAAACGATCCTGTATTACCTTGATCTGAATACGCTTCGTTTTGATCATAAATTTTCTTATGACCTGCAGGTAGATCAATCGTTGATCGACGCAAATGAAGAGTTGCCGCCAATGATCATACAGCCCTTTATTGAGAACGCCATCATACATGGCATAGCACCACTGAAAAGAATGGGTAAAATCGTGGTGAGAATTTATGACCGGGATAAATATATTTGTTGCGAAATTGAAGATAATGGTGTGGGTAGGCATTTTTCATTTGAACTGAATAAAGGCAGAATGTATGAATCAACCGGGATACAGGTGACCCGTAAACGAATCGATTTGCTGAATGCACAGGCCGGTGAGAATCAGGAGACTGTACTATTTGACATCCGGGATCTCTTAACGGATGATGGACAGGCTGCCGGAACAAAAGTAATTTTTTACCTTTTAAAAAGTAGTATATGAATGTGATCAATTGCATCATGGTTGATGATGAAAAGCAAGCAAGGAATGCCCTGCGCGACTTACTGCAGAGTAATTTCCCCCTGTTGAATATTGTGGCCGAGGCCGACGGGGTCAGTGCGGCTGTGACAGTCATTGATACCTGTAAGCCAGACCTGATATTTCTGGATATTAATTTGGGAGATGGTACCGGATTTCAGGTGCTTGAAAAATTAACATGGAAAGATTGCATGGTGATTTTTACAACGGCCTATGATCAGTACGCGGTCAGCGCTTTCAGACTCAATGCGATCGACTATTTACTAAAGCCAGTCATGGCTGACGATCTGCAGGTTGCAATCGAAAAAGTTCAGGGAAAACTGAGCGACCGTTATACAGCCCGGCAGCTTGAATGGTTTAAAGAAATGATGCAGGGTAATAAGGGACATGAAAAAAAAATAGTTTTGAAGGATAACGATACGATTTACTTTGTGAAGGTACACGATATCATCCGTTGTCAGGCCGAAGGAACCTATACGGAGTTTTACATTTATCCGAATCAAAAAATCACCGTTTCGCGTAGCCTGAAAGAATATGAAGATTTGCTGCTGCCTTTTGGTTTTTTAAGAGTTCATCACTCGCACATGGTGAATCGGGAGAAAATACAAAAGTTTATAAAAAGTGATGGCGGCAGCCTCCTGCTTGAAGGCAATCATCTGGTGCCGGTATCGCAGCGACGCAGAACGATGGTGCTGAGCGATCTTAAACTCGATTAAGTCGGCTTTTATTTCAGGACTAATTTTATATTCATATAAAATTGATTTTTTGCAGGCTGCAGACAAGCTTGCAGGGGATAAATATTTTTTTAGTTTTTGTCACAATCCCTATTTATTTTCACAGTGTTATGAATACGATATGGCTTTGCAGTTGGTACCCAAATAGTGAAGACGAATTTACCGGCGACTTCATACAGCGGCAGGCTTTGGCAGTATCTGCCTTCGCAAGCATTGATGTGCTGCATGTGGTTTTTTGCAAAAGATATGAGAATGTAATAAGTCAAATAAATCATAATCTGACGGAACATTTTTACTACAGACCAAAAGGTCATCATTTAGCCAATTTTGCGGCTTATGTACAGGCTCATTATTCGTTTTATAAAGCATATTGTAAAAAAAAGGGAAAGCCCGCTCTGATTCATGTGCAGGTGCCTTTTAAGGCGGGTATTGCTGCGTTATGTCTGAAATTTTTGTATAAGATACCCTATATAGTGACCGAGCATTATGGTATTTATAATTCGTTACTTGACGATGCGTATGCCTCACGGAGCTGGTGGTTCAGATTCTTTACCAGACAGGTAATCGTAAATGCAGACCGGCTAACTACCGTAAGTTATAGTCTGGGTGAAGATATGAATGCCCTTGTTACAAAAAAATCGTACACCGTTATTTCAAACGTTGTGGATACTTCGTTATTTAAATACTCAACCCCTCCGCCTGAGAGTCATTTTTATTTTATTCATGTCTCAAATATGATACCACTTAAAAACACCCGCGGTATTATTGAAGCGGCCGCTGAACTGACAAAAATGCGAAGTGATTTCAGTGTGGTATTGGTGGGTAACGTCAATGAAGAATATTTAGAATTGGCGAGGCAGAAGCACCTGCTGGATACAGTGATTTTTTTTAAAGGGATATTACCTTACGAACAAATTGCAGAACAGATCGCCGCTGCACATGCCCTGATCATTTTTAGCGACACTGAAAGCCAATCCTGCGTTGTGCTGGAGGCTTTATGCAGCGGCCGTCCGGCGATCGTAACCAATACAGGCGGCGTTAAAGAACTGATACATGAAGAGAATGGGTTCAAAGTGAATGTGCGGGACAGCGCCGAACTGGTAATGAAGATGGATGCGATGATGACAAACTACAGAAATTTTGACAAGCAAAAAATCGCGGATGTAGCGGCCTCGCAATATTCGTACGAAGCAGTAGGCCGTCAATTTTTTGAACTTTATCTGAAAGTAAATTCCTGAGTTTGCAGAGCGACTTGCAAGTGAAGCGTTATTTCAGGGAAGCGAGTCGGGAGCACAAGTGACCCGTGTAAATTTCTTAATCAAAACATATTAAACAAAGTGGCTTTAAATACTTTAATTTCGCTACTTAAATCTGCTAGTTTATAATACGATGATACCACAAAAGATAGCCCTTATAACCGGTGGTAGCCGGGGTCTGGGTAAAGATATGGCGCTCAGCTTCGCCCGCAGGAATGTGAACGTTGTGCTGACTTACAATACCAACGAAGATCAGGCCAGACAAACTGTGAAGGAAATTGAAGATCTGGGCATCAAAGCAGCCTGCCTGCAACTGGATATGGCCCATTTTCATTCACTCGACGGATTCGCGCAAACTTTTTCTGATATTCTCGATACCCGTTTTCAATGCAGTACATTTGATTACCTGATCAACAATGCAGGTATGGGGCAAACCGTTCCGTTTACCGAAGTAACCGAAGCCATATTCGATCAGTTTTTGAATGTTCATTTTAAAAGTGTCTATTTCCTGACACAAAAATTGCTCAATAGCATGAATGCTGAAGGTTGTATTGTCAATATCTCAACCGGAACTACCCGATTTAGTAACCCCGGATATTCTGTGTACGCATCCATGAAAGGCGGTATCGAAGTGTTTACGAAATATCTGGCAAAGGAACTCGGAACGCGAAATATCCGGGCCAATGTAGTAGCCCCGGGTCCTGTAGAGACTGATTTTAACAATGCCGCCATTCGCAGTAATCCGCAACTTAAAGCAGTTATGAGCAATATGACGCCGTTGGGCAGAGTAGGTGCCCCGGATGACATCGGCAGTGTTGTTGCTTTTTTATGTTCGCCGGAAGCTAAGTGGATCAACGGTCAGCGACTTGAAGTGAGTGGTGGCATTAATGTCTGAAGTTGATACTATAAAGTGCATGATTGCCGTCAGCAACAGCATCCATATTTACAACAACCTTGCCTGTTCTTTTTCAATATTACAATAAAGAGTCAGCAATTAATTCATCAGTAAAATATTCACGCTGCGTTGCAGAATATTAAATGCGATTTCTGCCATCAGATTTTCCTTGTCGAGTGTGGGATTGACTTCCGTGATCTCAAAACAACAGATTTTGTGATTTTGCATCAGGCTTGCCAGCAGATCTTCCGCTTCACGTTCTTTGAGTCCATTGGGTACCGGCGTACCGGTGACGCGCGAGATACTGCTCTCCAGACTATCCCCATCAAATGAAA
>JADYYU010000397.1 GCA_020853515.1 Chitinophagaceae bacterium
AATCGTTTGATTTGTTAAAATAAACGGCAATTCTAAATTCACCGCGGTGCTTAACCAGTTTGGCTGACCATTTGGTAGTAGACATAAGCAGGTAGTTTATGTGATAAGAGTAAGTAGTCGGTTTTCAATCACTGTAAAGTTAAAGAAGAAAATTGATATACGACCATCACCCCTCACAGATTTTATACCTGTATTAAAAGGAAACAAAAAATTAGGATGGTGCATTTGGTTATGCAGATGCCACAATAATAAACATACTTCTAACCATCAGACTGTTGCCAACGCATCAAAAAGAAAACAGGCCATGAATTCATAAGCCTTCAGGCGCAGCCTCACCAAGGAGATCAGTAAATAATTTCCACAATGCATACTTTCTGCTTAAAAGGACTAACAGTTATTCAGAAATGACTATTGTGCAACCGATGCACGGATAATGTTAAGCGCCCCACCGGCTTTAAACCATTCAATCTGCTGAGCATTATATGAATGGTTCACCTGTATCGTTTCGCTGCTGCCATCAACATGGTTGAGTACGATCTGCAACTTTTTGTAAGGAGCCATAGCCAGCAATCCTTCAATGTCAATTATATCGTCTTCCAGTATTTTGTTGTAGTCTTCCTTATTGTCAAAGGTTAACGCCAGCATACCCTGCTTTTTCAGGTTGGTTTCATGAATACGGGCAAACGATTTTACCAAAACAGCCCTCACACCTAAATGACGTGGCTCCATGGCAGCATGTTCACGACTGCTACCTTCTCCGTAATTTTCGTCGCCTACTACAATACTTCCTACATTCACGGCTTTATAAGCACGTTGCACATCAGGCACCGGACCGTAAACACCGTTTAATTGATTTTTTACCAGATTGGTTTTCTCGTTAAAATAATTCATAGCACCGATCAGCATATTATTACTGATATTATCAAGGTGTCCTCTGAATTTCAACCATGGACCTGCCATTGAAATATGATCGGTGGTACACTTCCCTTTGGCTTTGATCAGCAGTTTCAGTCCTTTCAGATCAGTCCCTTCCCAAGCGCTGAACGGATCGAGCAATTGTAAACGATTGCTGTCACTTTTCACCAATATCTCTACGCTGCTGCCATCTTCCGCAGGAGCCTGAAAACCGGCATCTTCCACGGCAAAGCCTAAAGCAGGCAGTTCATAACCGCTAGGCGCATCCAGTTTTACCTGTTCGCCGTCTTTATTGGTTAGGGTGTCAGTCAAAGGATTAAAATTAAGATCGCCGGCAATGGCAAGCGCAGTCACCAGTTCAGGCGAACCAACAAACGCAAATGTATTGGGATTGCCATCAGCACGTTTAGCAAAGTTTCTGTTGAATGAATGTACGATCGTATTTTTTTCCTGTTTCTCAGAACCCATCCTGTCCCACATACCAATACAAGGTCCACAGGCATTGGCGAAAACTTTAGCACCGATGGCATCAAATACATCCAGAAATCCGTCGCGCTCGATGGTAAAACGAACCTGCTCGGAGCCCGGTGTAATGGTAAATTCTGATTTTAAAGTCAGGCCTTTTTCTTTAACCTGACGGGCCAGACTCACTGCACGTGAAATATCTTCATAACTGCTGTTGGTACAACTTCCGATCAGTCCCACTTCAATTTTTGTAGGCCAGCCATGAGCGGCAGCCGCTTCTTTCATTTTAGAGATCGGTGTTGCCAGATCCGGTGTGAAAGGTCCGTTCAGATGAGGTTCCAGTGTATTAAGGTCAATTTCGATCACTTCGTCAAAGTATTTTGCAGGATCAGCGTAGACTTCAGCATCCCCTTTTAAATGCTCACGGATTCCATTTGCCAGATCAGCCACATCACCACGTGCTGTACTGCGGAGGTAACGCTCCATACTGTCGTCATAAGCAAAGGTAGATGTAGTCGCACCGATCTCGGCACCCATATTGCAAATGGTGCCCTTACCTGTACAACTTAGTGATTCTGCGCCTTCGCCAAAATATTCTACAATGGCGTTGGTACCACCTTTCACGGTGAGTATACCTGCCACTTTCAAAATAACATCTTTTGCACTGGCCCAGCCATTGAGCTTGCCGGTGAGTTTAATACCAATTTGTTTTGGCATCAGCAGCTCCCAGGGCAAACCGGCCATCACATCACATGCATCAGCACCGCCTACACCAATAGCTACCATTCCAAGTCCACCGGCATTTACTGTATGCGAGTCTGTTCCTATCATCATACCGCCCGGAAAGGCATAGTTCTCAAGCACTACCTGATGTATGATACCGGCGCCGGGCTTCCAGAAACCCAGACCATATTTATTAGAAACAGACGACAAAAAATTAAATACTTCTTCATTATCTTTCAAGGCAGCCCCTAAATCTGTCGCAGATCCGGTTTTGGCTACGATCAGGTGATCGCAGTGCACTGTACTTGGCACGGCCACTTTTGGTCTGCCCGCCTGCATAAACTGCAATAAGGCCATCTGAGCGGTGGCATCCTGCATGGCAACACGGTCAGGATTAAAATCGACATAGGCATTCAAACGGGGAAAATCAGCCAGTTGCATATCTGCGTCGAGATGCGCATAAAGAATCTTTTCGGCCAGGGTGAGCGGACGACCCAGCGTTGTGCGGGCTGCGTCTACTTTGCCTGGAAAATTTGCGTAAAGCTGTTTGATCATTTCAATGTCGAATGCCATAATCTATATTTTTTTGGTAGTTGCGCGAAGGTAATAAAATGCAAACGGAAAGCCTACAGCATTCAACAAAAATTAATTGGCTTAACCGATTATTTATATTTGTAACCGGATATATAATACGCCGACAGTCAAAAGAGATCAAATTACTGTTCAGAACGAAGGCAAGCAGCCAATCAGAGTACACTTATCTTTTGTTACATCAGTCTGTTCCTGCGATACGATGTTCTTCTCAGATATTGTATCATAAATATGTCTATATTTTATAAATCCTATCGGTATAATTTTTTAATCCCGTTTGCTGTGCTAAATTTGACGGATTCAAGTTTTATATTTTGCCCCAACAATCAACACATTACGATATACTGATAGCCGGTGCCGGACCGGTGGGTTGCGTATTAGCTGAACGCTGTGCGACCCAACTGGGATGGAAAGTGTTACTGATCGATAAACGCCCCCATGTAGCAGGTAATTGTTACGACCGTTATCATGAAAGCGGTGTGATGATACATCAGTATGGCCCACATTATTTCAGAACAAACAATAAAGAACTGCTCGATTATTTGTCGCAGTTTACCGAATGGGTACCCGGCAATTATTTTGTAACGAGTTTTACCCGCAACGATTTTTTCCCTTTTCCTATCAATCTGCTGACCTTAGCCCAGTTTTTTGGCAAAGAAAGCCTGAGCCCCGAAGAAGCGCAGGCTTTGCTGGAAGAAAAACGAGAAAAGATCGAATTTCCTCAAAATTCAGAAGAGTTTGTGCTGTCTAGGGTGGGTAAAGAAATGTATGAGGCATTTTATCTGGGATATACCCTCAAACAATGGGATATGCATCCGCGCGATCTTTCACCCTCGGTTTGCGGTCGCATTCCGATCCGTTTCAACAAGGACTGCCGTTATGTA
>JADYYU010000398.1 GCA_020853515.1 Chitinophagaceae bacterium
CTTGTATTGTACTAAGATTCCCACCTTCTGCTGCATCAAATGTCCAGCGGGCAATACAGCCGCTAACTCCAGAGGGATAAATAGTCTGTGCCTGACAATAAGTAGAAAAACTTAACAAGAACAGAATTCTGAATTTGCTCATTAAATAAATAGATTTGGAACAAATATAGACCATAGCCTACATTTTATCGTTATTTTAATGATTCTATTATTTTTTTTCTAATTTTACCGCATGCATTCCTATTCCGAGATCATACAATTGTTTGAACAGTTTTTTTCCGGGCACCAGTTTCCCGCTGAACCCAGCAATTTGTATGAACCTTGCTCCTACCTGCTCAACATGGGCGGTAAGCGGATCAGGCCGGTACTCTGCCTCATGAGTCATGAATTGTTTGCTGAATTGAATCAGAATGCATTTCATACCGCCACAGCCATCGAGCTTTTTCACAATTTTACCCTGATGCACGACGATATTATGGATAAAGCACCACTGCGCAGAGGATTTACCACCGTGCACGAGAAGTACGGACTTCCTAATGCGATCCTATCCGGCGATGTGATGAATATTTTCTCATATGTACATCTCAATAAGATCCATACGGAATATATTCATTCGGTGATTGACCTATTTAACCAAACTGCGATCGAAATCTGTGAAGGTCAGCAACTGGATATGAATTTTGAAAGCGAAAAGTATGTATCTGTTAACGATTATATGCAAATGATCACCCTCAAAACATCCGTATTATTAGGTGCCTCAATGAAACTGGGAGCCATGCTTGGAGGTGCTACTACCGGCTGCTCAGAACTACTGTATAAATTCGGACAAACCATGGGTCTTGCCTTTCAGATGAAGGATGATTACCTCGACGCCTATGGCAGCAGCGCCAAAACCGGCAAGCAAATGGGTGGCGATATACTAAGTAATAAGAAAACTTTTTTGCAGGCTAAAGCATTTGAAATTGCAGACAATCAGCAGCAGGCCCAGCTTTTGCAATTGATTCAAAGAAATGATGATGAAAAAGTGCAGGATACCCTGATCTTTTTCGAAGAATTAAATATCAGACAGCAACTTGAAGATGAAATATTAAAATATACAGAAGCCGCCTTTGACCTGCTCGAAAAAGTGCCTGTTATTTCAAAACGAAAAGTTCACTTAAATGAACTGGCCCACATGCTACTCAATAGGGAATCGTAATAATATTGCAACACGTTGCTGCACAGTTGACTCATAAGAACATTGCCTGCAGGTTTGGAAGTCAAAAATTTGCCATAAGCTCAAGCCGAAAGCAGCCCTGATTTGTTTCAAGTTATTTGATTTCAAAATTCAGCAATTCGGTATCAGCGATTTGAGCACTTAACACATCACCGATTTGCACCGGCCCCACACCCTTGGGCGTACCTGTGAAAATTAAATCGCCGGTATTCAATGAAAAATACATCGAAATATATGCGATGATCTTATCAAATGGATACATCATATTTGAAGTCTGCCCTTGTTGAACTAATTGTTGATTCTTTGCAAGACAAAACTGCAACGGCAATTGCTTGTCAGCATCACTGCGCATCTGCCATTGACCGACCACGGCCGAATGGTCAAAAGCTTTGGCAATTTCCCAAGGCAAACCTTTGGCTTTCTGATGATCCTGCAGATCGCGGGCCGTGAAGTCAATTCCTACCGTAACAGCATCATAATAGGTATGAGCAAATTTTTCCTGTACAGACTTACCATTTTTACAGATTCTAAGCACAATTTCACATTCATAGTGCAGATTCTGCGTAAAATTTGGATAATAAAATGGCTTATTGCCAGTCAACAGGGCTGTCTGAGGCTTCATAAACACAACAGGGGCCTCAGGTATCTCGTTGTTCAGTTCTGAAATATGGTCAACATAATTCCGGCCTATGCAAAATATTTTCATGGGATTAAAATTTCATTTGATTAAATTCATTCATGGTTCTGTCAATTCCGCAGGTCACGTAACTTTCTATCAGATCACAGCAAGCTATGATCTTTTTATTGACGGTTTCAATTTCCTGATCTGCCCATCTACCCAGTACAAAGTCTACCTGTCTGTTTTTATCAAAATCATTACCAATACCAAACCGCAAACGTGGATATGCCGTGGTGCCAACACTTTCCTGTATACTCTTCAACCCGTTGTGCCCACCGTCACTGCCTGATTTTTTTAATTTCAAAGTACTCAGCGGAAAAGCCAGTTCATCAGCAATGATGAGTGTATTTTCGAGAGCTATCCGTTCCTTTCCGAGCCAGTATTTAACAGCTTTCCCGCTCAGATTCATATAAGTTGAAGGTTTAATCAGTAGCAAGATGCGGCCTTTAAATTTCATTTCGCACACATCAGCCAAGCGTTCGGTGCGGAAGCTCACCCGATGCCTGTCTGCAAATGCATTGAGCACATCAAATCCAATATTGTGGCGCGTTTCAGCATATTCATGACCAATATTACCCAAGCCGGCAATTAAAAACTTCATGCGGTGAAATTAATAAAATTATTGATTTGACAGACGATTACTACGCTGATGGCCAATATAGCAATGCAAGACAGACGCATTATTTAAGCTTTTCCAGTTCAGCTTTGGTAACAATTTTGTACTCGGCCGGAATAATAAATATTTTTGAATCTATGATCATGTTATCAACCAGGTTTGCAACAAAGCGCATCGTCATATTATTGCCCGATTTAACCACATATTGCAAAGGCAATCCTTTTAAACCCGGGAACATAGAAATAAAATTATCAGCGGGCGGCAAAAGGTCAGTAGTATAGTAAAATTCAGCTTCTTCTTTATTTGCATAAGTTACTTTGCTTCCTGTGCAGTTGTATCCTGCAATTGTCTTTTGCTGGTTTAAACTGTTAAACTTGGCATTTGCAAATTTTTGATTTTTTTCATTCACCTCTTCCTGGGTCATTTCAAGGGCAAACTTGTTTTGCTCAGCCATATTAATTGACAGGGTCTTGCCATTTTTTACCGTATAGATTGTGATATTGTTAAAACCGTTATTCATAGCAAGTTCTCTCTTAATATTACCTCCCTTAACGGATATTACATACACACCGCCGGGCTTTTCCTCATTATTTATATACACATCATATTTTATGACCCCTTCAGAAAATATTTTTTGAGCAAAAGAAGTCAATCCACAGAATATAAACAGCAGACTTGTTGTAATTGGCAAAACTGTTTTCATAATTAAATCGTTTTATTCAAAATTAATAAACCTTCAGTTCTTCTAAAGATTTAAAATTTTCAGCAATTCATCTTTTTTTCTTCTGCTGACTTCCACCTCGGTACCATCACTCATCACCACCATGTTGATATCAGATTTAATAAACTTCTTGATGTATGTGGTGTTTACTAAATGAGAATTATGAACCCTGCAAAACGTGTGGGCCGAAAAGACATTTTCTACATCTTTCAGCGTTTTGCTGATCAATATTTTTTCACCGCCCCTTAAAAAGATATGTGTGTAGTTGTTTGAAGACATACAGCGAACAATATCATTCGTGTAAACAAATTTCAACCCATCATTGGTTGGCAGTGCAATACGGTTAAATGGATCATTGGTTTGCAAAAGCTGAATATTCTCCAATAAGATCTTTATCCGCTCCAACGACTGATTACCCGATAAGAGTTTGGATGAACGGGCTACTGCTGTGCGTAACTCGTCTATATTTATAGGTTTCAGCAAATAATCAATTGCGCTGAATTGGATCGCTTTGATGCCATACTGACTGTGCGCAGTCGTAAAAATAATATTAAAACTGATCGGGTTTACTTTTTCCAGAATATCAAAACCGGTCATACCAGGCAACTCAATATCCATAAAAACCAGGTCAGGATTTAAGTTAGAAATTTTTTCAACAGCGTCCATAGGTTTATTGCAAATTGCAATTACTTGCAAATCGGGTAAGTAGTGTTGTATCAACTTGTCCAAAACCTGTGAGCTCGTTATTTCATCATCCACTATGATAACTCTCATAAGGTAAAAGTAAAAAATAAAATTGGATAAATTTTATGAAATAACATTATTTTTTGGCTTTCAAAATTCATTACATTATTTAACTTGCAGCCGCTAACTAAAAAAAAAGTCCCCTCTAATATGAAAGTTGTATTGTTTGCCGGCGGATTAGGTACCCGTATATCCGAAGAGAGTCACCTGCGTCCCAAACCAATGATTGAGATCGGCGGAAGACCGATGCTATGGCATATTATGAATATTTATGCCGCTCATGGATATAACGAGTTTATTATATGTTGTGGTTACAAAGGCGCTGTTATTAAGGAATATTTTACCAATTACTTCGCCTATAATGCCGATATGACTGTAGATCTGCATGATAATCAGATCAAGATCCATAATTCAAATGTGGAAGATTTTAAAATTACGATGATCGATACCGGTGTCGATACAATGACCGCAGGCCGGTTAAAAAGAGTGTTGCCCTATACTAATAACGAACCTTTTATGCTGACCTACGGCGATGGTGTGTGTGATGTGGACATAAATGAGTTATACCGTTTTCATCAGGCCCACGGCAAAATTTGTACCATGACCACCATTCAGCCTAGTAGCCGTTTTGGCGTCGTTAATATGGAAGATGACGGCACGGTGATTCAGTTTGAAGAAAAACCGGAAGACAGCGGCACCTGGATCAATGGTGGTTTTTTTATCTTACAGCCCGAAATCAAAAATTATCTCACGAATGATAACCTCGATGAAGTGATGTGGGAGCGTCAGCCTATGTATGACCTTGCCAATGTTCAGAATATTGTTGGATACAGGCATCGCGGTTTCTGGAAATGTATGGATACCATGCGCGACAAAGAAGAACTCGAAAAATTATGGGATACAAACCCAATCTGGAAAAAATGGTAAACTTTACGTATCTCAAAAAGTACTTTAATGGAAAAAAAGTATTCCTGACCGGCCATACCGGCTTTAAAGGATCGTGGATGCTGCAAATTCTCTCTCTGTTAGGCGCAGAAGTAAAAGGATACTCGCTCCCTCCAGAAAACGAAAGTGATCTGTACATGTTATTATCCGGCGATCAGCTTTGTAAATCAAGTGTACTGCATGATATCCGGGACGCCGCCCGTGTGCGCCACGAAATGCTGCATTACGAACCTGATTATATTTTTCATATGGCGGCTCAACCCCTCGTTTTAGAAGGGTATCAACAGCCCCTGTACACATTTGAGGTTAACGCACAGGGTACGGCTAACTTACTGGATGCAGTAAAATATCTTCCGAAAAAATGTGTGGTCGTTTGCATCACGACGGATAAAGTTTACGAAAATCACGACGGCCAAACTGCATTTAGGGAAGATGATAAACTGGGCGGGTTTGATCCTTATTCAGCCAGTAAAGCCGCTGCAGAAATTATTATTTCTTCCTACAGAAATTCTTTCTTCCATACAGATCGCATCCATGACCATCAAAAATCGGTGTCTGTTGTACGTGCCGGCAATGTAATAGGCGGAGGAGATTTTGCAAAAAACAGAATCATACCCGATATAGTTCGTTCAATCAGAAATGAACAGGAAATCGTACTGAGAAACCCGCATGCTACCAGGCCCTGGCAACATGTGATAGAACCGCTGGGTGCGTATTTGCTGCTGGCTGCCCAGATGAGCGACCACCCGGAAAAGTACAATACCGCTTATAATATCGGACCTGAAAAAAGTGATGTATTATCAGTGGAACAACTGACGCGAATTGCTTTGAACAGAGCCGGAACCGGCACAGTGCGTATAGAGGATAATCCCGGCAAGCCTCATGAAGCAGCCACACTGATGTTAAATATTGAAAAGATAAAGAATGAAATCGGATGGCTACCGGTCTACCAAGCAAATCAGGCCATCGAAAAAACAATTGACTGGTATTTTGACAACAGAAACGCTGCTGAAAAATGTACGGAACATATTTACGAGTATTTTCAACATCCGCTTTCATAATGCACAGGTAACTCTTCAAATCTGAAATAGCAAGCTAGTCAGGTTTGTTTCATTTTCTCATATTTCAATCAATTATGCACTTACATATCGAAGACACCAGTATTCCTGAAGTGAAACTAATCAAACAATTTAAAGCTGCTGATCATCGCGGCGAGTTTGTAAAACCTTTTCATCAAAGCGACCTGCAGGCCGGTGGCATCGATTTCTGCATGAAAGAAAGCTTCTATTCTATTTCGAAAAAAAATGTCATCAGGGGTATGCATTTTCACCTTCCTCCCTTTGAGCACGAAAAGATAGTGTTTTGCACACAAGGTGCAATACTCGATGTGGCTCTCGACTTGCGAACCGATGCTGCCACTTATGGTCAATACGTCTGCCGTGAATTGTCGCAACAAAATGCAGAAGCCCTGCTGATACCAAAAGGTTTTGCCCATGGTTTTTTAACTCTGACCGAAAATGCAACGACCTTCTATTTTATCAGCGGCGAATATCACGCTGCGTCAGACGGCGGCGTAATGTATGATAGTTTTGGATTCATCTGGCCCGTTGAAGCACCTGTCATGTCTGAACGGGATAAACATTTTCCGACTTTCAACGATTTCAAATCTCCTTTTAAAAAATAGTACATAAACTATGAAAATATTTATTTCCGGGGCATCCGGCTTAATCGGCAGTAACTGCCAGCAGCATTTTACCCAGATGGGATGGGATGTGACAGGCACCTATTATAGTTTCGCCACACCGGATACCCATTATTTCGACACACTGAATACCGATAATGAGGCCAACTTCAACGTACAGCAATTTAAGCCGGACGTTATTGTTCATTGCGGCGCACTGACCCATGTTGACTATTGTGAGCAGCACCCGGACGAAAGTTATGAAAAAACAGTCACATCGACCAAAAACCTGCTGGCAATCGCGCAACAGTTGGGTGCTAAATTTGTTTACATTTCAACCGATTATGTCTTTGACGGCAAACAGGGCCCTTATCATGAAGAAGACGCAACCAATCCACTGGGTATATATGCAAAACACAAACTGCAAGCCGAGCAAATGGTTTTAAATGCCGGAGCACAACATTTGGTGCTCAGGGTTACCAACGTTTACGGAAACGAAATCAGGAACAAGAATTTTGTAGCCCGTATCATTGAGCAATGCATTGCAGAACAAGCACTCACCTTAAAACTACCATTCGATCAATATGCCACGCCCGTAAATGCCATGGATGTTGCCCGCGCCATGTACCTCTTGCTCCGCGACGGACATCAGGGCATTTTTCATATTGCCGGTACCGATTTTATGAATAGGGTAGACCTTGCGCTTCGGGTACTGAAGTATTTTCCGTCCGCAAGCTATCACCTTGAGAGCCTAAGCACAGAAACATTGCAGCAACCCGCACTAAGGCCACTGATTGGTGGATTACAGAAAACAAAATTTTCGAATCTGTATCCCGATTTTTTGTTCAGTAATGTAGACGATTATGTAGCCGCTGCTATCACATGATTGTTACTCATTCCAGAATTTTGTTCCCCCGAATTTAACTTTGACCGCATTGCAAATTTTCATTTTCCGGAAATCCGGATCATACTTAAACACAAATGCGACCAGGTACAAACGATCCGGATTATAAAATGTAAGGTCGATCGGATCATAACTTTGACTAATAATCTCATTTCCCTTATCTTCCGCATTCAACTGCAAAGTGTCACCTTCAAAGCCAAACAGCGAATATTTCATGACATGCTGATGCAAAAACTGCTCGCTTGATCCTTGTTGAAAAATAGATTGAACGCTATCTTCTATCAGGTACATTCCAACACGCAAATCATTTGACCAGCCATTTCTGCCGGCAATATGCAACTTCACCTGACCACTTTTACCGTCAGCTATTTTTGTTTCAACGGCCAGCGCAATCGCAGGACTTTCAGCCAAAGCTCTTTCTATCGCATAATCCCAGTTGAGTGGATGCAACAAAGTAAAGTGATCTTCCCCCATCACGGTATTCAGGCCGGGCATGCGATTTACTGCAGCACGCGGATAACTGCTCATACCACCTAAGCGGGTAGCAAGTTCATCACTATAAGGCGTTTCGAGCCAGTCCTGCTTATGTAAACCGGTAGCAATGAATCTGCTACCATACTTTTTTTCAAGTGCTTTGATAAAAAAACTGTTCTCTACACTTGCCGCATCGGATTCACTCACAAAATGCTCAAGCAATACATGCTGCACGATTTGCGATGGGAATACCTTAAAAGGATCTTGTTCAGGAATTATGACATTGGCTTTGTCTTTGCACGCTAACACAACTACAAACATCAGGATAGTTAAAACATGCTTATTTTTCATAAATGGTAAAAATAATTTAAAAAAAAATAAAATCTTGAACTAAAACGTACATTTTTGCATTTATTATATGTTAATATCTCTCAACAACATCACATTTGAATTTGGAGCGCGCACCATTCTGCAAAATGCTTCCTGGCATATTTACGCCAACGAACGTATTGGTCTGATCGGCCCCAACGGAACAGGCAAGTCAACCCTGCTTAAAATACTCATCGGCGAGTATGCCGTTTCTGATGGTCAGGTAAACAGAAGCAAAACGCTCACGATCGGATATTTTCATCAGGACCTGCAAAGTCTTGAAACAGAAGATGATATACTACACGTGGCAATGGGCGCTTTTGAAAAAGCCTTGGCTATTGACAAAGAAATAAAAGAACTTGAAATTGAGCTGCAACATAATTCTGATGAAAAGGAATTAAACCGGCTTGCAGAACTTTACCACGATTTTGATCTGGCCGGTGGCTACGAAATGGAGTATAAATCGGCGGAAGTACTGGAAGGTCTGGGTTTCAAAACAGTCGACCTGCTGCGCCCGTTCAAAGAATTTTCAGGTGGATGGAGAATGAGGGTCTTACTGGCGAAAATGATCCTGCAAAATCCGGACATTTTGCTGCTCGATGAACCGACCAATCACCTGGATCTGCCTTCTATCGAATGGATTGAAAAATATCTGCAGGGCTACCCGGGATCGGTGATCATTGTATCGCATGACCGGTATTTTCTCGATAAAATGGTGACCAAAATTGTGGAGATCTCGCAGCAAACCTTAAATCATTATACAGGTGACTACTCCTACTTTGAAAAGGAAAAGGAGATCAGAAATGATTTTCAACTGCGTGAATATGAAAACCAACAGGAATTTATCGCACAACAGGAACGATTTATCGACCGCTTTAAAGCCAAAGCCTCCAAGGCAAAACAGGCCCAGAGTTTGGTAAAAAAACTGGACAGGCTTGAAAAAATCGAAGCTCCGCTGAACGAAACCTCCAAGATCAATTTCAGTTTTCAGGTAGGGATACAGCCGGGTAAGATCATGACCACCCTGCATCATATATCTAAAAGTTACGGCGACCTCCATATCTTAAATAAAGCAGAAGCTGAAATTGTACGGGGCGATAAAATCGCACTTATTGGTGCAAACGGCAAAGGGAAGTCAACTCTGCTGCGACTAATTTCAGGCAACGAAAAAGTGGACGAAGGTAATATTACACCGGGCCACAACATAGAAATATCGTTCTACGCACAGCATCAGCTCGAGGCCTTAAATATGAATGATGAGATCATGGACGAGCTCAAAATGAGCGGTAGCGGCAAAACGGAACAGGAATTACGGGAACTCATGGGTTGCTTTTTGTTTAGAGGCGATGATGTTTTTAAAAAGATCAGGGTCTTATCCGGAGGAGAAAAAGCCCGGGTAGCATTGGCAAAAACAATCATCAGTAAGGCAAATTATCTGCTACTTGATGAACCGACCAATCACCTGGATATCAGCTCTGTCAAAATGCTGATTCAGGCATTGAATAAATTTGAAGGCACCTATGTACTGGTATCGCATGATCGCTATTTTATACAGCATACAGCCAACAAAATATGGGAAATTGAAGATGGAAAAATATCGATCTTTGATGGCACATACGATGAATGGGAAGACTTTAAAAAACGAAAAGCACTGGCCGAAAAATCAAAATCTGCCACGCCTCAGGAAGCCGTAAAAGAAGCGTCCAAACCTGAAGTCAGGACAGAAATTCCCAAACAGAATTTAAGTTTGCAAAAGGAA
>JADYYU010000399.1 GCA_020853515.1 Chitinophagaceae bacterium
AGCACCTTGCCGCCCATACGGGTCATCTTCACCTGCAGTTGCACATCCGAATCTACATTGCGTTGTTTCACCCTTTCTTCTACCACTTCAAAATTATCCTGACGCGATTTCGATTTGGTGGTTCGCGCTTTGGGTTGCTTGCGCATCCACTCGAGTTCCTTACGGTAAATATTTTTATCTTTCTGCAGTTCGCTGCCCTGCACCTCTATGCGGTGGGCCTTCTGCGACAGGTAATGGTTATAATTGCCTTTATGTATATACACCTGCTGATCTTCGATCTCGATGATCTCATTGCACACATTGTCGAGAAAATAACGGTCGTGGGTTACCATCAGCATGGTGGTATTGGCACTGCTGAGATAGTTTTCGAGCCATTCGATCATTTCGATGTCAAGGTGATTGGTAGGCTCATCCATGATCAGCAGACATTTGCCGTCATATAGTTTGGTTTCGATGAGGGCCTGGGCCAGGGCCACCCTTTTTTTCTGTCCACCGCTCAGCGATTTCACGGTCTGCTCAAGATGCTGAATATTGAGTTTACTGAGGATCTGTTTCAGCTCTGATTCAAAATTCCACGCATCGAGATGTTCCATCTGATCGAGCAGTTCCTGCATTTTGTGCGCATCTTCGAGCCCGCTTTCAAGATACTCTTCATAGGCCTTTACCACTTTTACCGTAGGGTGATTCATGCAAAGGATATTGTCCCATATATTTTTATCTTCCTGAAATTCGTTTTCCTGATGTAGCATCACCAGTTGTATATCTTTATGTATCCACACTGTCCCCGTGTCAGCCGTATCCTGACCGGCTATGATATGCAGCAGGGTCGACTTTCCGAAACCGTTGCGGGCTACGAGCGCTATCTTATCGCCTTCTTCGATGTGAAAAGTCAGATCTTTGAAAAGAACACGGATGCCAAATGATTTTGAAATATTTTCTATAGTAGCGTAATGCATGAAGATCGTTTAAATGTGCAGGTAAAAAGGATAAGGTAAATGATGGAATGCTGAATGATAGATAAAAAATTCAGCGATGATATACCAGGTGAATTATTTGATCGGCTTTTCAACCGGTGCGGCACCTTGTTCTAAAAAGTTGATCTGCACTACATTCTCGTACATATTCCACTTGCTGCCATCCCATTTAAGGCCGTCATAGGTTCCATCCGGTATGTAAGTAAATTTTTTAACCGGATCTCCGATCTGCGATTCGCAATGATCAAAAATGATCTGATCGGTTTGAGTGTCAAAATTCAGGGAAAGTTTTGCGCCTTTTTGGTACTCTACTAAAAACCGGTTGGGCGTTTTGCGCTGACCCCGGTCAAGGGTATTAAATAGCGGTGCGCCAAAAACAGCCTGACCCTTAGAATTAAAACCAAAGGCTTCAACTATTTTCTTTTCGCTATTGGTTGACGCGCCGTTCCAGCCCAATAAAAAATAGAGTTTTTCGCCGGCGATTTCCTTTTGTATAATATTATAGTACAAGGCTCCCATCCAGCGGCTGTTCATTAAAATAGAATCCTCAATGCCCCGCACGATCTGATCGGAAACATCGATCAGCGGAAAAAAACTACCATTTTGAAGCTGCATTGCACCATAATAGCGTTTTTCTACATCCGATTTTATAATTTCCCAATTGTAGATCCTGAAAGCCTTGTCGGGCGATTCCAGTATAACGATCGACTCGCGTAGCTTAGGAAATGCGTAGCTGAAGGAATTGGGAATATTAATAGCAGCCCGGATGGTTTTAATAAATTTATAGCAGGCATCCGTTTTGTTCTCCGGAAAAGCCGAATAGTACATACTGTCGGCGAAGTAAACCAGCGAGTCTTCGAGGATCTCGATCGGAGAAAGTTTGCTGATATCCTTGTCATGTATGGGTTTTGCATCAAAACGCACAGGTTCGAAGTCCTGAGCAAGTAGTGCAGACGATAAAAAAACCGAGATAATAAGCAGTAAAAGTGAAAAGCGAGGCTTGTTCATAATGAACAAATTTAAAGTTTTTTTTATTATCATTAAATATTTGATTTACAAAACTGATTGTTATCCTGCATTTCGGTTCAAAACAGACCAAAACCTTGCGCTGGAACGCTTACTGGGCTGGCCACTCAACCGTAAAAAAGTCCGCCAAGGGTATATTAAAGCCTTGCCGCCACTCACAAATAAGGGAGCTTCAGGACTTATTCAAAAAAAATGGGGTTCCCGGCTAACGAATACCTGCTGAGATTCGTACTTTGCTGAGGTACAAAAACATATTTATTGCTTATTTTTAGATTTTTATAAGATATAGAGCTTGATAACGGAGCAAATCATACATGGATGCCTACAAAATGACCGCAAAAGTCAACGTATATTGTATGAAAATTGTTTCGCAGTCATGATGAAAGTGTGCCGTCGCTACATCAGCAATGACGAGGAAGTAGTGGAATGTATGAATACAAGTTTTATGAAGGTATTAAAAAATTTGAGCGGATTGAAGGACGAAAAGAGTCTTTTTGGCTGGGTTAAGCAAATCACAGTTAATACCGCCATTGATTTTTACAGAAACAAAAAGAAATATACCGATGTGAATAAACTGACCATTGACACGGAATATTCGAATGTTGAACAAACCCACCATAATATCGACTTTACTGAAAGCCATATGGACAGTAAAGAAATATACAAACTGATACAGGAATTACCGGAAGTAACCCGGCAGGTACTGAATTTGTTTGCAATTGACGGCTTTAACCACCGTGAAGTGGGCAATATGCTTGGACTGACAGAAGAAGCTTCGCGCTGGCACTTACATAAAGCGCGAAAGATGATGACTATTAAACTTGAAAAACTAAATTTTGCTATAAAATAAAAATATAACATGCAAAAAGACGATCATTTATTAGACCAGTACCTTAAAAACAAAGTGGAAGATGCCATTTTTGATTTTAAGGAAGAATATTGGCTAAAAGCATCGCAAATGCTGGATGAAGAAGATAAAAAGAAGAAGCGCCCTTTTTTCTGGCGATGGTTTGCCATAATCTGCGTCGTTGTGGGTGCCGGCATAGGTACTTTTTTAATTTCGGGTAAACAAAATTCGAAAAAAGAGGCCGGTCAAATGGCACAGCAGAAATCCACATCCGCTGGCAACCCTGCAGTTGAGTCATCTGCCAATGCCAACAACACAAAATCGTATGTGACTGACCCACCCCTTGCACAAACCACGCAGCCAGTTGAAGGTAACACCCCGGATGCCAGCGCCACTCCTTCAGCACCGAAATACCCCACCCCGGTTATGTCCGCAGCAAGTGGCCCGGATTCCGATCAGCCTCACAATACTAAAAACAGAAGTCATAACGCCTCTGCTGCTGCTAACGGAGCCCTCGCGACTGCAAAAACGGAAATGTCTCCCGCAGACAACAAGGCTCAAAATAAGGCTGCACAGCAAAACGAAAATCCGGTTCAGCCACAGGCGACAGAATCCGGGCAGTCAGTCCAACCAAAAAGGAACCGTCCGGGTAGAAAAGCCGTAGCCATTGCTGCGCAAAAAGAAAAGCAGGCGTCCGAAAAGCAATCCCCTGACGGCCAGGCTAAAAATGACACTAAAAAGAATATTTTGCTGCATGGCAAAACCATGACACCGAAGGATACCCAAACCTATGCCGTGAGAAGACCACTCGACCCTGCGGTTTCGAATCCCAGATACCGGGCCTCACTCAGCGATTATGTCGCAGACCGCATCAGCGATTCGGTGATTGTTTACAATTTTACACCCGTGGCTGCAAGTCCATCAGGCAGCAGTGACGACACAGGTAAAAAAGACTCGCAAACGGTTCATAAAAAAGGCATTCAGTTTTATCTGAGTGGAGGAGCTTCATTAAATAAAGGATTTAAAGGAAATATGGGTACTACCGTGAGTGCAGGGATTGCTCCTTATCTGAACGTGGGTGCAGAAAAACAACTCAGCAGCAAAATTACTCTGGCCGCACAGATCGGGTTCACTTATTTTAACGCCCTCAATGTGCAGCATAAAGTAGTCAGTTACAAATATTCATTTGGGTTTGATTCTACCTCAGTCGCTGTTGAGTACCGCAAATTGTATCAGTTAATGTTACCTGTAAGCCTTGCCTGGCAGTTTAGTAAAAATCATCAGTTGTGGGCTGCTGCAGGCGCTTCCTACGTGATGAATACAGCCAACCGCCTCAACAACAATGGCAATATCAGCCATCCGACCGGTTATCAGGAAGGCATCAATCCATTTGATTTGTTTGCTCAACTGGGCTATCAGTATGGTTTGAGCCGGCATATAGCTATACAGGCATTTTTGCATCAGGGCTTTTTCAGCACCACGCAAAAAGACTTTTTCAATTTAAGCCATTCCAATTCACAAACACGCGTATCACTTGGGCTGAAATATTATTTTAAACGCAATGGTAATTAAAAAAATGAACAGGTATCCTTCCAATCATCGTATTTTCAAATCATTTGCGGATCAGCGCTGCCTGGCACCCAATAATGGCCGGCATTTTGAAACTACTAAAAACACTTCTTTCATTATGAAACACTTTCTTTTTACTGCAGTCATACTTGTACTATTTGCTGCGTGCAAAAAGAAGACATTGTCTGAGTCTACTACCGGTTCGCCTGTATTTATGTTCTCAGGCAATGTCAATAATCTTCCGGTGACATATACCGCCGGCGACAACAGCCTGTACATGCATACCGAATTTTTTAAAGACGATCAGAATCTGGTCACCCTCAAAGGTTTTTTTTCTCCTTATAACTGTGTCACCTGCGAACCCTACCTGAGTTTTGAATTTAAAGATGAAGACCCGAATATAGAATCTAGCCTGTACTCAGATATTAATAGTTTTTTTGAACGAACCTATTTTAATTCAGTTTCCCTTGACTCGGTTCTCTTCAACTCTCCTACAGAATCTTTCAAATTTATACCTGATAATAATCCCCAGGGTACCACTTACTTCTGGGATTTCGGGGATGGAGATACGTCTAACCTTTTTTCCCCGACACATACATTTTTAAGCGGAGGGGTTAAAAATGTACGACTGATAACCAGGCTGAATAACCTGCGAGACACGATCGAAATTCCAATAGATGTGACCTTGTTTTCAGAATGCCGAAATAAATTTTATGTAACAGTCGATTCTACAACGATAAATGTAAACGCCGAAGGATTATTTAAATCTCATTTATGGTATTTTGGCGACGGTGGTCTGGGGCAGGATATTGCGGCTACACATACATATAATAGCGGAGGCCTTTACGAAGTGACCCTGAAATCTTCCAATGATCTTTGTCTCTCTACCTTTAAAAGAAAAATCAATATAATGCAGGGTGCCCAAATACCGGTCTCTAATTTTTATTACTCTACCTTTACCAGCAGCGAAACCAAACTCTTACCACGTGTTAATAATTCTACCTGCATTATTACCCTGAAAACAGATGGCAAAACCTATAAGTCATATAAGAATACAGGCTTAATCGATCAAAGTACTAAAAAAGTAATTAAGATCAACAGCATTGCACCTTACGAAAATAATCTGCAGGGTGAAAAAACGATACAGATCAATGCAGAAATCGATTTGTTTTTGTACAATATCAACAACAGCAATGATTCAATTCCAATCAAAAGCAATCAGCTAAGTATCGCAGTTTCTTATCCTTCTTAAAAAACTTAGTAAGCACCGTTTGTTTTACGCAAATACCACTCTGCCCCCAGCAATATTAATAAAAGTGCAAACAACCACTTCCAGTTAATCAGCGGTTCAGTCTGCGATTCAGTACGTATCACACTTTTAATGTGCTCATTTGACTTAATTTTTTCTTTAAGACTTGCGAGCTGATCTGCAAATACAAATTCGCCCTGATAATTTTTTGCCAGTTGGTTTAAGGTTCCGAAATCAGCAGTCGTGTTTACATCTTCGATATTCTGATAAACCACTGTAAAGCTGCCTCCTGACGAATAAGATTTACCATTAAATGCAGTCGTGCAGGCGTAGTTATATTTTCCGGCAGAAAAACTTCCCATGTTCAGTGAATAGGAATTTCCGCTTTTGTTCATGTTGAACGTACTGCGCTTGCCATTTTCATCGGTGAGTGCTACCGTCACATCGGGTGTATTGATGAGCTCATAATTTTCGTTATACAGTTCGGCATCCAATACCACACTTTCCGACTCTGTAAAGACACTTTTCGGCAACTGACTTCTAAACTGTTTTTTATCATGTTTGACAGAAAGATACTGTGCTGTCTTTAAAATAAAATCATCTACGGCATCATGATTCTTATGTTGAAAAAAATCGTAAAAACGCCAGCGCCAAAGACCTTCTGCAGCCAGCACGCCCACCTTTGCATTGCCTGCAGGCTGCATCACCCATAAGGGATACCCGGTGGAAACGCTGCCAATTTTTTGAGTCATCAGCACCTGCACATTGGCACCTGTTTTAAAATCACCGAATGGAGCCGAAAGCGGAGGCAGGCCGGCAAGTGCTTTGCTATAGTTTTCACTGAGCGTAAAAAAAGAAAAGTCATTGTTTACCGTTCCCATCACATCATTACTGCCGCCGGTTCTGGGTATTATCTGCAGGGCTGTCTGCACTTTATTAAGCAGCGGTATGGCCGTCTGACTACCTGCGATAAACCACAGTGAGATGCCCGTTTTTTGCGCCTGCTCAATGATGTTGTTTGCGTTAAACGCTTCCGAGGGCAGGTTGTGCAACACAATCAGGTTGTAGTCGTTTATATTCCCGACAGCCTTGTCGGCCATTGCAATATCTACTTTATAATTTTTATTCCGGCTGAGGGCTTCCTTCAAAGCATTGATATCCGGGTGCGGGGCATTACCGACGATCAGTACATTCTCTTTGCTATCCAGCACCTCTACATAAACGTCCTGCGAGTTGTTCAGTGTATTTTGCTCGCCGTCAACCTTTGATACGGCAATGGTATAATGCTGTACACCCGGCACATTGGCATCGACAATCGTTTCGATCGATTTTGAAAAACGTGCACTGTTGGCCGTTACATTTTGTACCGCAATATTGCGGTTTTGATTATGGCTAAAAATGCTGATCGTTACCTGACTACCTTCGCATCCATAAGCTGCGATATCGCTTCTGATCGCAAATTTATCGCCCAGGTATATCGTTTTGTTGGCAAATACCCTCGCCACTAAGGCGTCCTTCTGCGTAAGCGTATCCCCAAGCCCCACCGTATAGATCGCTCCCTTAAAAGGATAATTTTCTGACAACGGCGAAATACCTTTGTTGTATATGCCGTCAGTGGCCAGTATGATAGCACCCAGATTGTCATTTTCATAGTTGGTCAGGATGGTTTCTAAAGCGGCAGAAATATCGGTAGCCGGTTCCTGATAACTGAATTTAAGCGAATCGGTGAGTTGAGCACCAAAACTATATTGGTTTACAGCATAATCATCTTCGAAATATGAAAGCAATGCAGCTACCTGTTTTCGATAGGCAATACTGTCTGTCTTTTTAAAAGCATGCTTCAAAGAACCGGAATTATCCTGGGCAAAAATCAGCAACGGCTTCTCCGTTTTATGGGTAAGATATTTGAGAACCGGTGACAGCAACAAAAAAGAGATCAAAAAGAGGGACAAAAACCGCAACACATTCAACAGGTAATAAACCTTTGCCGGAAACTTACTTTGCTGCTTCCTGTATAGCAACCAGGTGAGCATTGCAGAAAGCAGTACACATACCAATACAAACCAATAAGAATGCGAAATAGAAAAAATCAACGTGAAAATTTATAAGGACGCAAATATAAGGAATTATACTAATAAGAATTTCAACGATAAACGTCTCTAAAACAGACAACTAGTAGTCCGCATTCAGCGTGGTCCACAATGAATCCAGCACAGGACTTTTTTTGATATTGTACGCACCTGAGTGAATTTGATCTTCAATATAGCGAATACGTTTTTGGGTGCGGGGGTGGGAACTTAAAAATTCAAGACTGCTATGCGGATCTTTATTTTCATGCAGCAGTATTTTAAATAGGCGAACCATCCCGTTGGGATCAATCTGATTATGTTTTAAAATTTTTAGGCCCTCCTTATCAGCCTCTTCTTCGAGCGACCTGGAATATGAAAGCGTTTTAAATTTATTCGCATTGTCGATCAAAACTGTTGATATGCCGTTTACATCACTGAAAAGTACGGATATAAAAATGTAAGAAGATAAGCTACGAAAAATAGAACGCAGTGAATGCCGGTGGTTAACATGCGAAACTTCGTGCGACAGCAACCCCATCAATTCAGGATAATCATGCATCTGTTGCAGCAATTCAGAAAATACCACGATATGCCCGCCTGGCAATGCGAAAGCATTTTTCTCGTCATAGTCTACCACCGTGATCCTGAGGTCGTAGTCGGATTGAAAATCAACCTGATCCGTCATCTGATTCACAAGGTTTGTTTTGAAAGTATCAATTTTATACCCCTGCAAAACACTTTCGTAAATGCGCTCACCCAGTGCTTTCTCATTTTCTCTGCTAATAAGATGGGTGGCCATTTCGCCTGCAAACGGCACCACATAAAAATAAATAATCAGTACCAGTGCCAGCAGGGTGCTCAGCAGTAAGATGATCGCCTTATTGCTGATGCCTTTTACCTTGCCCAAAAAATTCATGTGCCCCGTTTCGGGATAAGTGCGATTAAAAAGCATCACAATATCCGGTGCGGTAATATCAACGCCCTCAGTACATTCAGCGTTAAAATTCAATATGAGGCGGTCTTTGCCTATAGAACGCACATGGCTGAGTTCGGCTAAGGCAATAGACTTCGCGATCTGCTGATCATCAGTATAAACAGAGAGACCACTGGCATTAAAGTCAACATTAACAGCAACAGGTCTTGCGGATTTTCCGTCGAAATAATTTCCGCTAACTGTGTGAATCATCATGAAAGTATCTTATTAGAGGTACACTTAAATAGCCAGGTCGAAATCGAAGAAGTCTGCCATATCATCAGCAGTCGCATCCGTAAAATTATCCTCTGTCTGTACTAATTTGTTGAGATCCAGATCACCCTGCAATTCAATATTATCAAATACAATACGCAGTGTTCGTACGATGACCCATGGTGTGGCCAGACCAAAAGTGAAGATGACCATCAGTAAATTGACAACAAGCAACGAAAAAAATCCGCCCCCGGTGGCATTCGATTTAAAATAAATACGCTCTTCTCCATTTTCGATGGTCAGATGATTGACATAATATTCGAAAAGATTTTTCTGCCACCAGAAACCGTAAATTCCTAAGGTCACCAGCGTCAGTAAGTAACCGACAAGGTTTAACACAAAAAAATCGGTACCATCGCCACTATAGCGAAACTTACCATTGCCGATTCTGATATGGGATAGCACATAGTTGCGGATACTGATCACAAACCATGATCCGTAGATACCAAAGGTAACCAAAGTCAGCAACAGCCCTTTTATAAAAATACCGTAGAGTTCCTTTTTATCACCGCGGTAACCAAAGCGGATACCACGCCAGGAAGTGCGCGACATGCGGTAACGGTAGGAACCGTGGATGACGAGAGGTATGATGGCCGTCAGCGACAAAATATAAACCAAAAATGCCAAAACCTGAAATCCCATAAAAGTAAGCATTGTAAAAATGCCCACGATAACCACAATACATAAAATGGCTTTTATAAATCCGACAAACATCTCCTTGCCGGTACCATGAAACTGAAACGGATCATTTTCGAATACGGTATGACCATAGAGATATTGTAATTGATTGGCTTTGCCCCAAGGATAATAAAAGCCCAGGGTAACGATTTGCAATAATAAATTGACGATCCAGATCTTAAAAAGCTCTGCGCCTTCTGCAATTGATTTTAAGGAATAATTTCTTTGTTCCATAGTGAAGATTTTTGGTGTGTTTAAATTGTAATGTTCAAATATAATAAACCACATGGCATTTTTATATAAATAACAACAATTCATTGAATTCGGTAAGCTGAACTGCAGATGCCGATTATTGCATTGCCAGCCGCTGCGCAATATTCATTCCGTCCATAGCAGCGCTTACAATGCCGCCTGCATAGCCTGCCCCTTCCGCACAGGGATATAAATTTCTGATCTGAATATGCTCAAAAGTTACCGCATCACGTGGAATGCGCACCGGCGACGAGGTTCTGCTTTCGGTGGCAACCACCAAAGCCTGTTCAGTATAATAGCCCCTCATTTTTTTTCCAAAAAGTTGAAAGGCCTCACGCAGACTTTCATATACAACCGAAGGTAAAACATCGGCTAGCATGGCACTTTTGACACCCGGCAAATAGGAGCAATCAGGTAGCGTTGCTGACAAACGCCGGTTAACAAAATCTGTCATTCGCATGGCAGGGGCCACAAAGTTTCCACCACCGGCTGCAAAGGCCTTCTGCTCCACCGCATGCTGATAATGCAAACCACTCAGGGCATCTTTACTCAGATAATCATTCTCAGCGATACTCACCACTATACCACTGTTGGCAAACGGATTATTTCTTTTAGAAGGACTCCAGCCATTCACCACCAAACTTTGCTGCTCGGTAGAAGCGGGCGCTATGATACCCCCTGGACACATGCAAAACGAAAAGACACCCCGACCGCTTACCTGCTGTACCAGACTGTAACTGCTGGGTGGAAGATAGTCAGGACGGACGGCACAGTGATACTGCGCTTCGTCTATGACCGCCTGCGGATGTTCTACCCGCACGCCCAATGCAAAAGGCTTCGCTTGCAGTGCAATTTTCTTTCGGTGCAACAAGGCATAGATATCAGCCGCCGAATGCCCGGTAGCCAGCACCAGATGCCTGATGCCGATACTCAGGGCATCATTTATTGTTACAGATGATATCCTGTTGTCATTCAGTAAGATGTCCGTAAGCTTTGAATTAAAATGCACTTCACCGCCGCACTCAATAATGCAGGCTGTAACAGCTTCAATAATATGGGGTAATTTGTTGGTACCGATATGTGGATGGGCTTCATATAATATGCGGTCATCTGCACCAAAAAAATGCAACCATTCAAGTACCGTTTTAACCTGCCCTCTCTTATTACTCCGTGTATATAATTTCCCATCACTGTAAGTGCCGGCTCCCCCCTCACCAAAACAATAATTACTTTCCTCGTTTAATATGCCTTCCTTATTCAACTTAGCCAGGTCGCGGCGCCTGTCCCGCACATTTTTACCCCTTTCAAAAATAATCGGTTTCAAACCCGATTGTATGCAATGTAATGCACAAAACAAACCTGCTGGACCGGCGCCGATAATATGTACTTCGGCAGCAGAACGTACATCTTTCTTATGAAACAACACAGGCTGTGGCTGCACCCGAATACCTTCCGAATAAATTCTCAACTGCAGGTTATAGCGGATCGTCCGGCTTCTTGCATCCAGCGATTTCTTTAATATTTCATATTCAAAAGGTGCAGCAGCAGGCAAGCCCGCCGCGGTTGCGATAGCCTGTCGCAATGCTGATTCCTGATGAAAAGTAGCCGCGGGCAGAGAAAATTGAATGTCTTTGATCATAGTCAGGTCAGGTATTTATCCTGCATAATTAGTTTCCAAAAGTATCAAATAAAAACCACTTAGTGCCTGACGACCTCTATGTTAAAATAAAATCAAAGGGTATAAAATGTAACACTAAGCCTCTACTTTTGTTTTTGTGAAAAAAATATTTCCGGTCATCATTTCACTCATCGTAGTTTCTCTGTTTGGCATTATCTATCTGCAGGTCGACTGGATCAGCAGTACCATGAAGCTTAAAAAGGAACATTACGTCAGTGATATTTACGCCAGTCTGACCAACATCAGTCAGGCCATTCAGGAAAAAAAAGATCAGTCTATACTTGGTTTTCAGCTTCAGTTTCAACCGATGTCGTTTGGTAAGTTCATACCAACATCTACAGTGTATAAGAATTATGAAATGCAGGAACTGATCAAAAGTGAATTCAAAAAAAACAATATCAAACAGCCCTTTGAGTATTGCATTAAAAATAGCATGTCAAGTGTGGTACTGGTCAGTTCCGGTTTTAAAAATGAATTTTTCGAGTCTGAAAACAACTACAGTAAATTACTGAATCCTGAAACCTATATCAACTCTGAAAGTTTGAATGTGTATATTGAACCGGATAACTATTTTCAAAATCACATGGCCAAACTATTGTTGTTTGCGGCCCTGTTTACTTCGGTCATTATAGCAGCATTTGTGCTGACGCTAAAAACCATGCTGAGTCAGAATAAGCTATCGGAGATCAAATCTGATTTCATTAATAATATGACTCATGAATTCAAAACACCGATCGCCACGATACAACTGGCAGCGGATGCTCTGAATAATGAAAAAGTAATTTCAAACCAGCAGCAGATCCAATATTACAGTAGTATCATTAAAGAAGAAAACAGACGAATGAACAAGCAGGTTGAAAAAATTCTGCAGGCGGCACAATTAGAGAAAGATGAGATTAAACTGCAATACAAAAAAATCAATGTGCATGATATACTGACCAAAGTAGCTGAAAACACCAAGCTACAAATGGAAGAAGTCGGTGCCACTTTTTCGCTCGACCTGCGTGCTGCCCGGGCGGTGATCAATGCAGATGAAGTCCATTTTACCAATATCCTATTTAATCTGGTAGACAATGCCATCAAATATTCAAAAGATCATCCTACCGTGCATATCAGCACTTTCAATAGCAGCAACAGTATACAAATTGCGATCAAAGACAATGGGATTGGCATGGAAAGAGAAACACAGCAACATATTTTCGAAAAATTTTACCGTGCTCACACCGGCAACCTGCACAATGTAAAAGGCTTTGGCTTAGGGCTGACTTACGTAAAAAATATTGTTGATGCGCATAAAGGAAAAATCAATGTTGACAGCGAGCTGGGCAAAGGAAGTACTTTCACCCTGAGTTTTGATCTCGCCTGAGTAACCGATGTAAAATAAAAAGTAACAGAACTACATAGTTTGATTAAATACTTTGAGCTCGGCAAAAAAAGCGCGCTCCATTTCATAAATACCCATCAGCAGCACAGCAAGATCCTGATAATTACCGACGTCCGTCGTCCTCGACTTGCAGATACGGGCCGTTTGGTATGCAAAATTTCGCCATTGATCACCAATAAGGGTCATTCGTTCGCTAAAAGCTTTTAGTTCGGGTAAACCGGTAATCACTGAGGCTTCCTGCAAAAAAGCTGCATACAAAAATCTAAAACCGGCACCCCCTGTACCAATCTCCTCCTGCATGCGAATGATATTTCCGAGATATAAAGTTGCTTTTCTGGCATCCAGTTTTTCGGGATACTGACTGATCTTTTTACTTAAAAATTTGATGGCATTAACACCAAACCAGGGCACCGGTGGTGACGACATAAAAAAACAAGTTTGTTTAATTCCTTTTTTAATGGCTTCTGTCAGATTCATCTCTGCAGAAACGGATCTGATAAAATACATCCTGCCTTTAGGCTCCGGATAGCCTTTGGCAAAGCGGGCCCTGGCAAGATCTTCATACGCAATTTCAGTCACATCTTCCATCACCGGATCACTGATAAAATACTTGTTGTTCTCTTCTCCGTAAACGATGAGGTTATGTGCATTAAAATGAAATCTGAATACTTCAGGCAAAAAAGGCAGAAAAAAAACACTCACCTGGCAACCCGTTGGAATGTTTTGATCAATATTCTTTTTAAGGGCCGCCATGGCTTCTGTGGCATTTTTAAATTTTACACTTTCATACTGAACATTCAGTCGTTTGCAAACATTTTTAAATATTTGCCCCGGATAAATTCTATACGTAGTGCCGGGCACACCGTTCACTTTTACAAATGGGAGATGTCCGAAAAAAATACCACTGCCAATACCAAAAGCAAGCGGTTCGGAAATGGGCAAACCGTAATGCTTCAGCAAATTTGAAGTTACACCACTTTCACAATGCGCCTGCGACTGATGTTTAAAAGGAATAATCATGTTGTAAAGATGAAATAAATTAATGAAAGCTGTAAAATAAATATTTTTTTTGCTGTTGTATTCTGCCATTGACCGGGCACTGCGATCTGCTTAAACCATTACAATTAAAAGGCGATGCATTACACCTTCAAAATAATTAAATCATTCCCTTCTGCACAATCGCCTGCCGGGGCCTTCCGTATAATCAAGCTGCATTGATACCGGCTGCGAGCGGGCTGTTCAATTCTGCGCAAATCTTGTGCAGACCTTCTACATAAAAAAATGCGAGCCCATTAGACATATGACCTATTTAAAATCACCAACAGCATCCGGCGGGGCCGTAGTGATCCACCATACATTTCCAAATGGATCTGTAATACCACCGGTTCGACCATATTCGCGGTCTGCCATTTCCATCAGAGTACGACTGCCATTTGCGATTGCTTTCCGGAAAGTTTCATCCGCATTCTTTACATAAACAAATAGATTTGCTGCCTGTGCCGGCCAGTCGTTTGTAGCGTCAGCTATCATCAGGGTGCTGTCGCCAATCTGAATTTCGGTATGAATCACGGTCTTGCCGTCCTCATGCATTTTATGCATATTTAACTTAACTTCTGCGTCAAAAACTTCGCGTGTAAAATGGACAAATGACAGCGCCCCTTGCACGAGCAGGTAAGGCATCACTGTCTGATAATGATTTGATAAATTCATAGGGTCATCATTTTAGTTATTTGTAATTATAATGGAATGAATGTAAATTAAACCGGCACTCCCACGATTCAAATATATGCAATAGCGCTTGCAGGAAATAATAAAAAGCACTCCGGTTTAATGGCCAAATGTTTTGAGTTCATCGATGTTAACTTCAAAAATAGCAGCGTATTTCATCAGTACTTTTTCGGGGAGCTGCTCAAAAACAGACGGTTTCATATGTCGCCTTACCTGCCATTGCCATTTGCCTGCATAGGACGCAAGAATGGCAATATCCATGCGGCTTTTGATCATAAAATAAGCAATCGGACTAATCTCCTTGCGCAGCACCCGATCCCGCTCATGACTGAGCTGAAGATCGATATCATTCCATGCCTGTTCGAGTACGAGATTTTCGGCTTCCCATCCTGCACTTTGGGTTTGCGTATATTGGCCGTCGTCAGCAGTTACATACATCACTTTCCGGGGCGCCAGACCGCCATCTTTAAAGTTTTTTTTATCTTGTGGAACTTCGTTGATGTTCATTACAAAAGGATGTTTCAGTATTCTATTTACATTAAGTAGCCAGGAAAATAGTAAACGGCGCTGCTCAGCATTATTGGTTATCAGACTTAATCACTGCACCCATATTTGGAGTTCTGCCGGTTTTGATCCAGTCTGCGATCACATTACTTGCCTCACCAATATAAGGATCTTTTTTGATCAATTTAAGCCACTCCTCATTCTTCGCGATCGTTGCCGTATCTTTTTTAATATTAACCAGATCTGCTTTCAGATTAATTTCAGACATCAGTTTTTTATCTTAGTCAATTTATTCCATTTTCTTGGAAAGTTCTTTA
>JADYYU010000400.1 GCA_020853515.1 Chitinophagaceae bacterium
GATGTTCTGCATTGATGGTCGTATAAAAGGGTTCCGTATTGCTATTGAGGTAATAAGGCGAAAGCTGAAAACTATTCAGATAGGGTGATGCCAGCACGATTTGATTTCCGTTGAAATGAGTATAATCAGCGAGGTAGCTGCTACTGTTATGTAAAAAACCACCCACTGTAGCCCGATAGCTGAAAGTACCCCAAAGATTGAGTTTCATGTCATCGGTCATACCGGCCTGCCACTTGCTGTAATCGACATCGCTGCCCAATACCGGCATCCCGGCTGTGAAGCCCAGTGTAAAGGTCGGATATCGTGAAGCAGTAGCAACGACCCGATCCGGAAACTTAATGTATTTGCGACCCGGCTGATAACTAAGCGACAAATCGTACATAAATGCCTGGTGCGCTGGCTCCATGCCGCTGATTCTTTCTACCGGGTAGTTCTGCGTAAAATCGACTTCATTTTTTCGAAAGCAAAAAAGATTGGTATTGTATAAGGGCTGACGTGCCTGATATTTCAATTGATTGCTGACCGACAATCCGCTGATATGACGGTACTGATAACGAAGCGTTCCAAACCAGGCCTGATAAATTTTCAGGTAATTTTGTCCGTACAGCAAAGTGTACAATGAGTTGATCAGTGGGTTGACCGGTTCAGCATTGTTGTACTGAAATACATATCGGCCTCCACTAAGAGTCAGTTGCGACTTATTTGTTTTGCCAAAATATAAGTGATTGACCAGTTTTGCATTGAATTGCTGATTACTGACGCCGTAGCGCATCCTGAGTGAAGTAGCGAAGCGCGTATCCTTACTTATTTTATGTCTGTACGAAATTCCAACCGAATAATTAAAACCTTCTGCTGTGTTCCAGTTAAAATTATCAAGTGAGATCAGGCCGGTGGTACCCAAAAAGTCGGTTTTACTCAGATTCTTTGCAAAGCCCCTGAAGATCACACTTTTGAAAGTATTTTTCTGCCTGATCACCGTATCCGGTGTTGCCTTTTCGATACTGTCTTTTTTAATATAGTCTGCGGTTTCTTCTGCATTCAGCGGCACCGGCCGAATGGTATCCCAATAGCTGATGCTACGCTTGAGTGCCCCGGCCTCATACTCTTTTATATATTTATTGAAAGTATTTTTCTCATCAAAATCAAAGACATAATCAGAAAAAACGTTCACAAAATTGCCGGTTATTCCAAAACCCATCAGCTTTAGTTTGATTTGAAACGACTGATCTTTCACCATCAGCACTTCCTTTACAGGGACAAAAACCTGCTTTATTTTTACGGTATCTACTACTTCAAGCTGATGATCTTTATCGGCTACGAGGTCGACACTGTGCAAGCGCCATTCATTTTCTATAATGTCGATGATGCCGGAAAACAACGGTTCAAATTTCCTTCTGGGGATCACTTTGATCCGGTTGATCAGTTTACCGTCTTCTATGTAGGCACTCAATAATTCATATTTGTAACTCAGCATCGCCGCATCCGCTATAGGCGAAATCAGTCCGCGTGGGGTGAGCTGATCGCCCATACTCACATTATTGTCGTACAAATTAATAAAGATCGGCTCGCTAAATCCATATCCATTTTTATTTCCACTAACCCGGCTGCTTTTCACATTGATCTTGAGCTTTTCAGGCCGTTTGTAAGCGATCTCACTGATCGATTCACTGAGCATCAGAATCCCTTTCGATTTTTCAAGTTCTTCCTTGTTCATTTCTCCATCACCGCCCATCAGTTTAAATACCAGACCATTCTCAGGCACATCATCGAGTTTAAAACTTCCTTTGATATAGGCCTGTGCTTTGAACGCGTCGATTTGCTTATTATAAAAAGAGCGCTTTTTAATTGTCTTTTTAATGATCGCATTGGCCGGATTCTCACCGCTTTTCACCACAATTTCCTTCAAAGCCTTTTCATTTGTGAGCAGTACAATATTCTTCTTGTTTTCTCCGTCTGCGATGGTGATCTGAAATTCCTGCTTCTGATATCCAACATACTGGCATACCATGGTATGTGTACCCACACTAATTTCAAAATTATAATAGCCATCTATGTTGCTGGTGATCCCTTTGGATGTGCCCTTGATATATAAACTGGCAAACGAAAGTCCTTCTCCCTTCTGGTCAGTGATACGGCCTTTCAGCGTAGCGGCGTTCATTAGCTGATGACAGACCATCAGTATCATGATCGAAAATAATCCTGGTGCATAATTCATGAGTAGCTATTTATGAAGGGCTAAAATAAAATCTTTTGTTTACATAAGTATGCATACTGTACGAATTATGTAAAAATAATTAGAGGGTTTGTAACAGACTATCACACGAATTTCGGACATTTGCCCGGATCTCAACTTTCTGAAGAACTACACTTATCCTAAAATAATGCTATGAAACATTCAATCTTACTGCTTTCACTCTTGAGCCTGATGGCGCTAACCTCCTGCAATAAAAACGATGAAGGAGTCAATATTTTTACCATAGATCAGGATAAGGAACTTGGCATGCAGGTAAAACAGGAAATCGCATCCGATCCTGCACAGTATCCCATCTTAAACCGAACCACCTACAGTGCGGCCTATGCTTATCTGGATCAGATGAAGACAACCATTTTAAACAGCGGAAGCGTAACA
>JADYYU010000401.1 GCA_020853515.1 Chitinophagaceae bacterium
AAAATATAGCGGCAATCCGCCTGCTTTGCCTGATTCCTCCGTTTTTGAATTCGCGATTAAAGATAAAAAGGACGAGGCTGCCAAAAAATGTGAGGCCAATTCCGCATCGCTCACGCAGGATAATATTACCATGGATGAAAAATGCCAGTTGTACTAGTCTTCAACTTTTTAAAATTATTTAATGAAAAATCTGGTCTTTTTAATGTGCGCTTGTTTGGCGTTTACAGGTTCATTTGCTCAAACTCAAAGTGATCAGTATTACAGGAATAATCCGGTGTGGATCGAGATGATGGAGCAGGAGAATGTTCATTTTTTAACGGCTGTAAAGGCCTTTGATTTGTATTGGGAGCATAGGGAAAAACCAGCAACAGAACATGAACTGTTTTCAGCATCTGAAGAAGAGAAAGAAAAGACTGATTTTGTAAGATCGAAGCAAAAGAAGCAAGAAGCAGAAGCAGTCCGATATGCTTTTGAATACAGGAAATTTTTGCGCTGGCAGCAAAAAGTACAATCCTATCTGAACGCAGATGGCACGGTGATGAATGCCGCGCAACGAATCGGGCAATGGCAAAAACAACTTGAAAATCGAAAATAATAATATTACGCTATGAATTTGAAAAGGATATTGATCCTCATTGCCTGCTGTTTCATTTTAAATGAAGCACAGGCACAGGCATCAAATTGGGAAATACTGGGTCCTGTTGCTTTTCCCACCAATATCTCCGGTCAGATCAATGGTATTGGCAGGGTGTGTCAGATTAAATTTGACCCCGTTAATGCAAATACATTATACGCATGCAGTGCGTCCGGTGGATTTTGGAAAAGTATGAATGCAGGCGTGTCCTGGAGCCTGATGGGGACCGATATGCTCCCGTCGATGGCGACTTCAAGTTGCTGTATCGATGTAACCAATTCAAATATCATTTATTTAAGCTCAGGTGATCCAAACTATTACGGAAGTGATCTGGGTATCTGGAAAACGACTAACGGCGGCAACACTTGGAATCAGATCAATAACGGTATCGGTACCAAAATGGCGGTCGAATTGCTCATGGATCCTGGCAATAATCAGTTGTTATTAGCAGCAACCAATAGTGGTTTGTGGAAAACGACCGATGCAGGAGCCACCTGGACCGAAAAAATAATTGGCAATCAGTTTACCGATATGCAATGGCAACCTCTTGCAAACAGTAGCATTGTATATGCTTCATCGATGAATAAATTTTTCAGAAGTACAGATAAGGGCGATACCTGGGTTGAAATTACCAGCGGGTTTAATAATTTGCTGGCTGGTGGCACCCGGATCAGTGTGAGTGCAGCCAATCCGGCGATCGTATATGTAGGTACTGTAAATCAGGAAGGCACTATTTTCAGAAGTACAGATACAGGTAATCATTTTACAGTGCAATACAATAATCCCCTCAATAGTTTAACCGGATATGACTCAACTGGAGGCGGGCAAGGGAATTATAATTTTTGTATTGAAGCCAATCCTGCTAACCCCGATCAATTATTTTTAGGATCGCATAATTTATGGAGAAGTAATGATGGTGGAGTCAACTGGACCCGGTTGACCGACTGGTGGAAAGAATTGCATACGGATATGCATGATTTTAGCTTTCAGCCTGGAAACACGAATAAGCTGTTACAGGCAAATGACGGTGGTGTATGGCTCACAACTGATACAGGCAACAACTGGGTGCCACAAAGTGACGGGATAGCTGCAACCGAAAATTACCATGCGGCTGCAAGCCCCCTCTATGCCCAATTAATTAGTACCGGCACGCAGGATAATGGCGAATTAGTGCACATAGATAATACCTGGAAAACTAACAGAGGAGGAGACTGGACCACAAAAATGCAATTAGATTACGCTACACAGAAGTTTGTGTACTACTTTGAAGATCTTGAACGGAGAGCGTTGCCATCAGGCGGCGGTAATACCTATAATCTCCCTCCTTCCATCAATCCCGCATCAATGATACAGGCATTTAGTGCCGATGATCAGAATGTGGCCTATGTATGCGGAAACAGAATCTGGCAAACAAAGAATTTGATGAATCCAAATCCTGTATGGACCGAGATCATGCCCACAGCCAGTTCGATCAAATCGCTTGCAGTTGTGAAAAATCATCCCAATATATTAGCTTATAGCGCCAATAGCCGAATTTACATTTCCTACAATGCGCTTAGTGCCAGTCCTACTTTTGTAAATTACACCTTCCCTGTAGCAGTCACTGCATCCAATATTGCCATTTCATCCGTTGACACCAATCTCATTTTTGTGGTATTGAATAATAAAGTCTACAAATCGGTGAATGGAGGCGTCACATTCACAGATTATACCGGTTCGCTGCCTAATATTTCACACAAGACACTCTTTCTGGATGATTATTCTACTGATCAAAGTATGTATGTTGGAAACACGCTGGGGGTCTATTACCGCAATAATTCCCTGGCAGACTGGGTAAATTACTCCGGCGTACTGCCTACCATTGCTTCCATACGCGATATCATGTATTTTAATGACGGAGGAATAGATGCTAAACTGTATGTTTCTTATTATGGACGAGGTACCTGGCAAACCAAATTAGAAAATAATCATAATTGTGCTTCGCCTGTGATCAGCAGTGCGAACTGGTCCGGCAGTCAATTGCTTGTAAACTGGAATAATACGGCCGCTGTAAGTTATGAAATTCAATACCGGGAAACAGGTACTTTAAACTGGATAACCTTTGCAGCAAACACCAATAATACAACGTTGAATGCTATGTCCGGTTGTAATCAGTTTGAATTGCGTGTAAGAGGTCTTTGCGGCTCTGATTCCAGTTTATGGAGCCCTCGTGTATTTGTAAACTCTCCAACAAATGCACTCAATAATGACTTTGACGGACATCAGGACATAGGAGCCGTCGGTGCAGCGGGCAGTGTATGTTTTGATTCAGTTAATCAGCGATATACAATTTATGCCAGTGGTGAAGATATCTGGGATAAGCAGGATGAATTTCATTTTCTTTATAAAAAAGTAAACGGTGATGTTAGTATCAGCGCCAGAGTGAAACATATAGGTAATATTTATGGCTGGGCAAAAGGGGGCGTTATGATCAGGGAAACATTGAGCACCGATTCAAAGCATGCTATTTGCGCATTAACTCCCGGTAATGGTTTTGCAATGCAATACCGAACGAATACAAACGACTGGAGTGATAATGTGGATACAGCAGGGTCGGCGCCGGGATGGGTGAAACTTGTAAGATTAGGAAATGATATTTCATCGTATTTTTCAACTGATGGTATCAATTGGGATCTGCTGAATACCGCAGCAATCAGTATGAGTGATACCGTATATATTGGTTTAGCTAATTGTAGTCATATTGATTCGGCCATAAATGATGCCATTTTTGACCAGATCGTTATCAATGGCATTCCTTTAGCTAATACCGAAATTGAGCGCACTAAATCGCTTATTTCAGTTTTTCCGAACCCTGCGTCCGATGTACTGACTATTCAACTAGACAAGCAATTTGCAGGCCAGCAAATTCAGATGACAGTTTACAATGCTACCGGAAGTAAAATGATTGAAAAGTTCAAAAAGGGCCATTTCCTGAACGAAAAATTAGATATTTCAAAACTTGCAAAGGGTATTTATTTTTTAGAAGTAAATGGTGAGCAGAGACACATGATAAAGTTTATTAAGGAATAGATTTTTTTTGTTGCTGAGTAAATTTGTACACGTTTAATTTTAAGTACTTGCTGTAATGTTTTTTGTGTCTTAACTAGCTAACTGCACATAGTTACAAAACAATTATGATGGATAGAAACAAACAATGCCGACTCTGTTTCAGCATATTATTTATTATTACATTTCAATTTTTTATCTTTAATAGTGCATTTGCTCAGCAAACGCCTTACGAACTCAAGGGAAAAAATTATACAGCCACCTATCAGGAGTGCATCGATTTTTACAAAGATCTCGACGAACAATATCAAACTGTTTCGATGATAGAGATGGGGATGACGGATGCAGGATTGCCACTGCATGTAGTTTTATTGAATAAGGACGCAGCATTTAATCCTGACAAATGGCATCAGGGTAATCAGGTAGTCATACTGATCAATAACGGAATTCATCCGGGCGAACCCGATGGCATTGATGCTTCAATGATGTTGGTAAGAGATCTGGCGGCAAAAGAACTGATACCCGAAAATGTTTCCCTGGCTTTTATTCCTGTTTATAATATAGGGGGATGCCTGAACAGAAGTGAATTTAACAGGGTCGATCAAAACGGACCGGATGCCTTTGGTTCAAGAGGCAATTCGCAGAACCTCGATCTGAATCGTGATTTTATTAAATGCGATAGTAAGGAAGCGCGTTCATTTGCGGAAATTTTTCACTGGTTGAACCCTGATATTTTTATCGATAACCATGTCAGTGACGGGGCCGACTATCCCAATGTAATGACACTGGCTACCACGCAGTATCAGAAGCTGGGCGGGGTGATGGGGGCCTACCTCAATGAAGTATTTGAACCGGCCCTTTTTCAATCTATGAAAGAAAAAGGAACACCCATGATACCTTATGTAAATGCCTGGGGCCATGATGCGCGTGAGGGATGGGCACAGTTTTTTGATTCGCCCAGATATGCCACCGGATATGCGGCCTTATTTCACACATTTGGTTTTACTCCTGAAACGCATATGCTGAAGCCTTATGCAGACAGGGTGAAAGCCACTTTTCAACTCATGGAAACTATTTTTAATTTCGCAGACCTGCATGCAACAGCAATTATTTCGCTTCGTCGCCAGTCGCATAATGATGCCATGAAGCAACAGGTTTTTCCGGTGCACTGGAAACTCAATGAAAAAGAGTTTACAACGATTGACTTTAATGGTTATACCTACAAAACAAAAAAGAGCACTGTGTCGGGCTTGCCGGTCAAATTTTATGACAGGACCGATCCTTATAAAGCAGCTATACCGTTTAAAAATCAATATATGCCGGTAGCACAGATCACCGCGCCGGCAGCCTATCTCATTCCACAGGGATGGTGGAAAGTAATTGAGCTCTTAAAGCTGAATGAGGTTATCATGGAAAAACTTTCGCACGATACTGCGATCGTGGTAGAAGCATATAAAATTAAAGATCTGAAATCAGCGGAAAGGGCCTACGAAGGACATCATGGCAATAGCAGCATCAAAGTTGAAAAGGTAAAGCTGACTTATGCATTCCGTAAAGGAGATTACATCGTACCCGTTCAGCAGTTGCAAAAGCGATTTTTAATTGAGGTACTCGAACCGGAAGCAACGGATGCCTATCTTGCCTGGAATTTTTTTGATGCGATTCTGTTGCAAAAGGAAGGTTATAGCGATTACGCTTATGAAACCTATGCTGCGCAATATCTTTCGGAACATCCTGAATTGCAGGCTGAATTGAATCGGAAGCGAAATGTGGATACGGCCTTTGCAGCCAACGCCGCGGCTCAGCTTGATTTTGTTTTTAAGTCTTCACCTTACTATGAAAAGGGTCACAATCTTTATCCTGTTTTTCGCTTAT
>JADYYU010000402.1 GCA_020853515.1 Chitinophagaceae bacterium
AATTCGTGGATATTGCCGCCGTTGTACAAGCCTTCGGAAATAATCAGTGCCGGAATCTGTTTTGAATAGTTCAGGAAGTCAAATGGAAGCGAGTATATATTTTGTTTGCTATAAAAATAAATGCTTTGCTGTTTTGAAAAACCTCCGGAAATCAATTCTTCATCTTCAAGATAGGGAACTTTGTAGGAATAATATTGTTTGGTAATGGTGTTATAAAAATCAATATGCTTTTGTTTGATAAAAATCAGGTACTCGTTTGCAGCAAAAAAATCCAGTGCATAACAATTGAAATTATTTAATACGCTGCTGAATTCGAGGGTATACCCATTCTTCTCGTTTTTCTTTTTTCTGAGTATCTTGTCAGGAGTCAGAAAGTACTCGGTATCACCGATGTCCGTGTATTTCAAAATATCGGCTGAATCGGCCTGATGCTGATCGGGTAATTTGTTGATCTGATTGGGCGTATCCAGTTGAAAGGTGTAATTGCCCTTGTCTGTAAACAGCAGCAGTTGCTGATCATTATGGGTTTTGATGGTATTTAGTTTAAATTTAAACCCCTGAAAAGTACTCGTGTTATAAATTAAATCATACGACATGCAGTAGTTTTTAAGAAAGAGAAAGAGGTTATTATTATGCTGGTACAGATCGAGCTGAATGTTGCTGTAATTCGCCATGGGCTTCAGCTTAAGAGCATAGCGTCTGTCTGGTTTGTAAAAGTGCAACTGATCGGATGACAATAATGCTAACTGCTCATTGCATTCCAGTAGTTTATTGCTGTTTTCCTGATGCAGGTTTTTTTCGATCAGCCGCATACTTTTGTTGGTAAGATCGTAATAGTAAGCACTTCCATTGCTGCTTTGCATCACAAGGCTGTCTGTTTCACGGAGGCTGTATATTTTCTTGATCTGAAAATGTTCATCTGCAGGCAGAGACAGTTTGCGGATCTGATGCGGACGTATAATCAGGAGACGGTTAGACAAATCCGTAAAATAATAATTTCCATAGGGATCTTTTAGAATGCTGTTGGCCCCTTCTGTTGTATAAATCGGTTCTAGTGTCTTACCATTATAATGATACAATCCTTTCTTGGGCCCCACCAAAGCGATATACATGTCATTGCTGTTATTGATCACAAACTGAACAATAGCGGATGCCTGCAATCCATATTGGTTACCATCAAAAATGGTATCAGCCTGTCCATTTCGAATAAGCAGGATGCTGTTTTTTAGCGTGAAATACTCATCATTAAAAAATCTGATCTCCTGCGTGGTTCTTCCGACCACATTCGCCGTTAATTGCTCTGCGTAAGGAATTGGTAATTGTTTTGATTTGAAATAGTAAGACGCAAAGCCGGCGGGGTGACTCCTGATATGCTGGGTAACAAGTTGTGCAGATTTGGTCAGCGTTGCGACATACGATTCGTTTTGATATGACACCTGAAAATGCAGGTCACCGGCTTCATCTGTAAAGGCATAGTAAGCTTTGTAATTATCATCTCCAAAAAATCGAAGTTCGCGTCCCTGCGTTTTGTTGTTGCTAACGCTGAAAATTTTACCATGATAGGGAAGTGCCCAGATCGTCTGATTTTTGTCTTTATACAGGTTAATAATATCGAGGTAATTGGTTGCCGCATTTTTATAATATTGAATGATGTTGCCTGCATAATAAAACAAGCCCTTGTCTGTTGCCAGATAAATGATTCCGTCGGCATCTTGCAGCATCGCATAGACGGCCGTAAAGCTATTCGCCCCATTTTCAGGTTTTATTTTTTCGATACAAACAGGCTGCGCTTTACTATAGCAATAGCTTAAGATGGTCAGCAAAAGCAGTAGTCTATGAATTGATTTATTCCTCATGGTGTCTCTGAGCCTGAGATTGAAAAATAAGGGATTCGGTATTGCATAATGCTTGTTTTAGGGTGTCAGAGGAGCTGCAATTCTATTCATCAGCTTAATACAACAGCCAGCATTTGTTTGATGATTGCACCTGCACTTATCATTTTTTAGGATCAGCATTTTGCCAATTACTGCTCACCTCGACTCAAACTGCGGCTTACAGTTGAAAATCGGTTCAATTTGTCTGCGCTTGTTATACCATCTATGTCAAATATCAACGCTGCTCAACATGCGAATGAATAACTTATTTTTTAAAATTGCAACTGTTTTGTGCAAGACAGATGATCATTGTCCTGAAAGGGGGTAATATGTGACAAAGTATAATAATGGTTTTGTGTGCAAAAACAACGGTTTGGTGGAATAGAATATTGCATACACTCTTATTTCAATAGACGCATCGTCTGCATCTGAAATTACATGCTAAAAAGCGCAATACCTTTGCAGCTAAAACTGTTTTAGTTTGCAAAAGATGTGCCAGAAATTGTTCCCTTTTATAATGTTGCTCTGCATATTGCAGCTATTTTATAATGGTGCCAAGGCACAATCAACGAAACATAACACACAGAATACTGAATATCTGAAAACCACAGAAGCTACCATGGTACCCAACTGCTGGATTCGTCAATTTGCGATCATCGAAAGATGGGTTGCGGGTATGAGACCGACTGTTTCAGCGCGAGCGTTGGCTTATATACACATGGCAGCTTACGAAACTGTGTTGCCATCAATGTCAGACATGGTATCGAATGGTTCAAAATTAGAAGGTCTGAGCCTGCCCGCTTTTGAAGGAAATCCGGCAGACTGCAACTGGAACATTGCATTGAATGCCTGTTATGCAAAAATGGATTCCCTGTTTCTGATCGGTGCAGGTCCTACCTGGAACGCGACCATTACCCGGTTGAAAGACTCGCTGAACACGGTATGCGGGGCACAACTTTCACCGGCAGTTTTTAAAAGATCGGTTGCATGGGGATTGGCTGTTGCCCGTGCGGTTTGGAAGTATGCAGAATCCGATGTGCAGGGCAAAGAGCAGACGATGAAGCCTTACCCTAAAGATTATGTGGTAGAAACAGGAATCGGCAAATGGGCCGGTGAAAAGCATGGTGGTTATATTCCTTTTACACCGCGTTGGGGTAAAGTCAGAACTTTTACAACATTCGGCAGTCAACTCATTTCACCACCACCGCCACCTTATAGTCTGGACAAAAACAGTGTGTATTTTAAACAGCATCAGGAGGTTTACAACAACTGGAAAAACATGGATTATGAAAAAAGATGGCGGGCCGAATTCTGGAGTGACGATATCGTCAATTTTACATTTGGGCCATCAACCCGAATTTTTATGATTGCTGCACAGATGGTAGAAAGGGAACATGCTGATCTTCAAAAAGCCCTGTATTTATATTGTAAACTCGGCATCGGGCTCAATGATGCTACCACCGCATGCTGGAACTCGAAGTATATATATAACACAGAGCGGCCCTGGCAATATATCAATGTCAATATCGATTCAAATTTTCGTAGTATTATGGGAGAGT
>JADYYU010000403.1 GCA_020853515.1 Chitinophagaceae bacterium
CTTGTATTACAGACAAATAATTGCATGCTTAGCTCAAGGGTGGTTGGTGTCACCACCAACCACTAGCGGAATTGGCTTCCCAAACACCTGATACAGAATGCACTTTGAAATGAGATTTTTAATGCTTGCGACGCTGCTCATATTTTTCAAAAAAAAAATAGTTCCTGCTCACACTTAGCGTCTACCTCGTTAATGATTTTGGAACAAAAATTAAAATGTAGCCTCACTGCAGGTCAAAATTTCATTCATTCCGCATTCGCGTGGCAAAAATGCCAAACAGAGGTTAAACGTTTAAAGGGAATCCTCCATTTGTAACCTATACTTACCACTCAAATATTTTTGAAGCCTTATCAGCAGATAAATTCTAAATTCGCAGCCTAAATTCTTATTTACAATGCGAAAAATTCTTTTTTCATTACTGGCTGTCTGCGCTGTGCAGGGTAGCCGGGCTCAGTCGGTCAATATCAAATTTACCGAGTACGACCTGCCAAACGGTCTGCATGTTATTTTACATGAAGATCATACCGTGCCTACCGTGGCCATTTCGGTGCTGTATCATGTAGGATCAAAAAACGAAGATCCAACCCGCACCGGCTTTGCCCACTTCTTTGAACACCTGTTGTTTGAAGGCAGTGACAATATTGCCCGTGGCGAATACATGAAACTGATTCAAAACAATGGTGGTGTGATCAATGCCAATACGACCTTCGACCGCACCTTTTATTTCGAAACCCTGCCTTCTAATAAACTCGAACAGGGCTTATGGATGGAAAGCGAACGTATGCTGCATGCTAAAATTGATGATATAGGCCTTGAAACACAACGTAAAGTGGTGAAAGAAGAAAAAAAACAACGTTACGAAAACACACCTTACGGTCATCTGCTCGAGCAGATTTTTAAAAATGCCTATACAAAGCATCCTTATCAGTGGACTCCAATCGGCGAAGCGCAATATATTGACCAGGCTACCTTACCTGAATTTCTTGATTTTTATAAAACCTTTTATGTGCCTGAAAATGCCACGCTCAGCATCGGTGGAGACCTGAATATGGCACAGACCAAAGCCTGGGTTGAAAAATATTTTGCCGGCATTCCAAAAGGAACCAAACCAATTCCACGCCCTTCTATCGTAGAACCGGCGCAAACCGAAGAAAAAAGGGTGACCTATCTCGACAAGGTACAGTTACCGGCCGTGGTATTTGCTTATCACACTCCGGCTCAGGGCACTCCTGAAGCCTATGCGCTTGAAATGGTTGCTAAAATATTGTCTGAAGGCAAAAGCTCCCGTCTGCAAAAGCAGGTGGTAGATAAAGATCAGAAAGCAGTAGCTGCAGGTGCCTTTAATTTACCTTCTGAAGATCCGGGACTGGCTATGATGTTTGGCATCGGCAATATGGGTGTAACACCTGAAGATCTGGAAAAGTCGATGAATGCTGAAGTAGAAAAATTACTGAGCAACGGCATCACCGAAGCTGAGCTTGCCAAATGCAAAAATCAGATCGAAAAAGATTTCGTGAATCAGAATCAGCGTGTACTGGGTATTGTAGAAAACCTTGCTAACTATCATGTTTACTTTGGTAATACAAACCTCATTAATACCGAACTGGACCGTTACATGAAAGTAACGACCGCCGATATGATGGCTGCCGCTAAAAAGTACTTCACTAAAAACAACAGATTGGTACTTTATTATTTACCCGATAGCCGCAAAGGATAGTCGAGGCCTAGTTTTTTCAAAAATATAGGCGATTATCCCCATTTTCAAATTCTAAAATCTTCAAATTTTCAAATTAATTTCAATGTATAAAAAAATAATATTTTCAATCATAGCGATCCTGTCACTTGGCTTTATGGCCAAGGCGCAACCCTTAGACAGAAGTGTAAGACCCAAAGCAGGTCCCGCACCGGAAGTGCAGATGGGTACTGCCCAATCATTTGTGTCGAGCAATGGCATTAAAGTGTTTGTGGTAGAAAACCATAAATTACCGGTGGTCAATTATTCGATCGACTTCGATATCCGTCCTGAAATGCAGGGTGATATGGTAGGTTATAAAGATATGGTGGGCGAATTGATGACCGCAGGGACTAAAACCAAAAGTAAAGATCAGTTTAACGAAGAACTGGATAACCTCGGTGCTACCCTCAGCATTGGTAGCGACGGCATTTACATGCAGGCCCTGAAAAAAAATTCAGATAAATTATTGTCGCTTTGCGGCGAAGTACTGACCCAGCCTAATTTCAGTCAGGAAGAACTGGACAAGTTAAAAAAACAAACCAAATCAGGCCTGGCCCAGCAAATGGACGATCCGGAAGCCATGAGCGCCAATATCACCCGTGTGTTGAATTATGGCAAAAACCATCCTTATGGTGAAATCACTACTGAGAAATCTGTTGACAAAATTACACTGGCTAAATGCATGCAATATTTCGAAACTTACTTCCGTCCAAATGTGGCCTATATGGCCATCGTAGGCGATATCACGCTGGAAGAAGCAAAAGCGCAGGTAGAAAAGAACTTCGGTTCATGGCAGAAAAAAGTGGTACCCCGTGCCAATTATCCGATGCCTAAAAAACCAAACGGTGCTACGGTAGCGATCGTCAACAAATCAGGTGCCGTGCAAAGTGTGGTAGATGTTACCTATCCGATCGATATGAAACAAGGTCACCCGGATGAAATTAAACTGAAGGTTGCCAATGGTATCCTGGGTGGTGGCAGTTCAGGCCGTTTATTTCAAAGCTTGCGCGAAAAACATGCCTGGACTTATGGTTCGTATTCCTCTTTCCGTTCAGACGAATTACCTGGTGCAGGCAGTTTTTCTGCAACCTCTAACAGCACTACCATTGCAACAGACAGCTCGGTGGCCGAAATTTTGAAAGAAATGAACCGCCTGCGTAATGAAAATGTAACGTCTGAAGAACTGGAAGGTTATAAAAATTATATGGCCGGTACCTTTGCACTGGGACTGGAAGATCCGCGTACGCTGGCCCGTTATGCTATCAACGAAAGGAAGTTTAATATGCCAAAAGATTATTACAAAAACTACCTTAAAAATGTAGAGGCCGTAACTGCACAGGATGTGAAGAATGTAGCCAACAAGTACATCACTCCGGGCGTAGCCACCATCACTGTTGCCGGCGACAAAAAACAGGTTTCGGAAAAACTGAAACAATTTGGCCCTGTCACTGTGTATGATCTGTATGGCAATGTACAAAAAGATGAACCTATGGCGGCTGTACCTGCCAATATGAATGCCCGTGATATCATTAAACGGCATATCGACGCTACCGGCGGCGCAGCTAAATGGAATGCGGTAAAAGACATGACTATCAATATGACCACCGAAATGCAGGGCATGAGTATCAATATCAAAACCATCCGCAAGGCTCCTAACAAGATGATGCTGGATGTAAACGCCAACGGAATGTCTTTTCAGAAAATCGTATTTGACGGCAGCAAAGGATACACCAGTTCACAGGGACAAAAAAAGGATTTTGATGCAGATGAAACCAAAGAATATAAAGATGAAGCTGCGATGATACGTGATCTGGCCTATCTGAATGCCGATCATAAAATTGAGCTGAAAGGCATGGAAAAAGTGAACGACAATGCGGCTTATCAGATCGAGATCATCAAACCAGGTGGTGAAAAAGTGAATGAATACTATGATACCAAAACCGGCTTCAAGGTAAAATCAGAACAAACTCAGGACTCACCGCAAGGTAGCACTACACAAACTACCTACTATCTTGACTATAAAGAAGGGGCCGGTGGACTTAAATACCCTGATATGATCAAACAAAGTATGGGACCGCAAATGATGGAATTGAAAATGAAAAGTGTTGAAGTGAATACAGGCGTTTCGGACGAAGTATTTAAATAAGCAACTACTCAATTAATAATATAAACTGCCGGCCTTCCGGCAGTTTTTTTTTGAATCTGAATATCTGCTTTATAAATGTGCAAATAATGTTAATATATTTTGTTTAGCAGAGTGCTTTTATATAAATTTGTAGCTCAATCATTTGTATGAACAGTTCAAACCCGAGAGATGTACAAGATTTGATCGCTGAATTTGTAAGTTCAAAAAATCAATTGCTCCACGAAGAGATCATCTCTTCTATCAAAAAGGAAAGTTTTACAAATAAATATACGGAAGAAACGGTAGAGGCTGAAATCGGCACTCCTTTGCCGGAGCCTGTCACCGTAGCACAAACTGCCGGAAATCAGCAAGCCTTACAGCAAAAAATAGATGAGCTTACAGCGCGCAATAACGAGCTGCAGGCAGAACTGACGATGATGCAAATGCAGGAATCGCAAACAATAGCCTCAACCAAGCCCATCGGTGCAGATGATCTGCGAATGGAATTTTTAAATTTTACCAGTGCTCATATTCAGCAGTTCAATACCCGTATTAAAAGAACAGAGGAACTGATAGAATCGCAAATACAGAAGAATCAGCAGCCTTCTGAAAATAAAAACAGAAAAGAGTTTCCGCAATGGCTTTACTGGACTAACCTGGCTGCCCTGGCACTGATTGCTGTTTACTGTCTGTTCAGTATGTTTCGGTCTGACCCCGGCCAACACACTGCACCAACAGCTAAAACCACTGAAGCGGCAAACACCTCGCAAAAAGCGGCTGTTTCTGCAGAAAAGAAGCATGAAGAAGCACCTGCCCCGCAAGCAGCGCCTGAAGTACCTGCATCTACGACTACTTTTTCGGCCACAGCCAGCAATACCGAATCTGCTTCTACACCCTTTCACAAAACCACTGAAATAGCTGCAGCAGCAACAGCGAATACCCCTGTAACTAATGCGCAGCCCATACCGGTGACGTCAGGCGTAAAAGCCGTAAATCAGCAAATTGCTGTAAAACCAGTTGTTGCCACAGCGTCAAGACCCATTACCAGAAGCTCAGGCACGCCTGCACCGGTAAGATCAAAAAATGAAAATAAAACAGAAGGTTCTGCAGTCAGACCACCTGTAAAACAACCGCTTGCTGTCAGCAGCAAACCTGTCAAAACCGAAAAAAAAGCAGCCCCTCAGGAGAAGGTCTATTTTGGAGAAGATTAATTGTATGATGAAGAAATATTTATCGGCCGTTTGCCTGCTGGGCCTTCTTGTAAATTCATGCGATGTATTGCATGAAAAAGAACTGATTGAAAAGCGAAAGGCAGTTACTGTGGTCGAAACACGCAAGTCTAACGCAGAGCCCGTTGCAGATAAAGCAACCCTTTTTACCAAAACCTACAAATTTAAAACCGGGCAATCTTATATCCGTCATGCGGAATGCAACTATTACGGGCCGCAGGCTTCCTTGCTGGGCGAAATGAACAAGCACAATGTCAGGAGGGGATTTAATATAGAAAATTACACCAAGTACAGTAAGGCGTCATTTTTTCAGACCGATGTGTATGAAATTCCGGCTGACATGAAATCAAAAGCCATCGAACAATTCCGCCCCCTGATCGATTCTGTTTTTCAGCAGGCGGGCCATTATTCCGCATTTCACGCAGAGATCCTCATAATGGGCTATACCGACGAAAGTCCGATACCGTTTAATAGCGCTGTGTATAATCAGTTGCTTAGCATGACCAAACAGCAGTATTTTAATTACAATGATTATTATAATGCCTTGTCTTTTTATCGTGCCAAAGAAGTCAGTGACATCATTTCTGCTTTAGTTTCAGCTAAAAAATCCGGATTTACACAATTCGAAAAATTTACATTTGATATCATCACCGAAGGCCGGGGTATTGAGTATCCCGATGCCAAAAGAAGCTATGCCCTGCAGGATGACAAACGAAAGATCACTAAGGTTTACTGGAAAGTTATCAAATTATAGATCGATCCATTGTATATTCAGACCTTCATGTTCAAAAGCTTTGTGCAGACGCTCTTTATGAGTATCTGTGATAAATACCTGGGTCGACTGCCGGGCAATATACGCGATCAGTTTACGGCCTCTTTTTTCATCCAGTTTTTCAAAAATATCATCCAGCAGCAAAAGGGGTGACAGCACCAGATTTTCTTTCAGTATTTCATACTGTGCAAATTTCAGTCCGAATAAAAAAGACTTGCGCTGCCCCTGTGAGGCAACCGTTTTCAGTGGCATATTGTGCAATGTAAACAGCAGATCGTCTTTATGAATGCCGTAGTTACTGCGTTGCGACATAATATCTTTGTGGCGGTTTTGAATCAAGAGCTCCGATAAGGAATGTTGCAGCAACTGCGAATGATAAGCGATCTCAATATCTTCCTTTTCATCACTGATGGTATGATAAATCTGATTCGTTTTAAATTTAAGCTGTTCTGCATATTGCTTCCTCGCCATAAAAATTGGTGCCGCCAGTTCACCTAGTTGCTGATCGTAAATATCAAGTACCGTAAAATCCTTATGCACACTTTCTGGCCATCTTTTTAGCAGGGCATTCCGCTGCAACAATATTTTATTGTACTTCATCAGATTCCTCATATAATGTTCATCTAGTTGAGAAATCAAAATGTCGATGAATTTTCTTCTGACTTCGCTGCCTTCCGTAATGAGCTGGGTATCGTCCGGCGTAATGATCACCACCGGAAAATGGCCAATATGCTTCGACAACTGCGTGTACAAAACTCCGTTAAGGCCAAATTCCTTTTTGCCGTTCTCACGCAATATGCACTGCACGGTTTGTTGCTGCGGCGTTTCAAACAAAGCCCTGATGCGCATGCCCGCCTTTTCATTCATGACGCAATAGGCATCGCTGTGTACAAAGTAACTTTTGGTAAAACAAAGAAAATAGATCGCATCGAGGAGGTTCGTTTTTCCACTGCCATTTCGGCCTGTGATACAAACGATCTGCTGATCAAACAAAAATTCATTGCCGGCATAATTTTTAAACTGATATAAAAATAGTTCTCTGACCCGCATGATGCCTGCGAAGATAGTGGTTTCAGCATTTTAAAAAATGAAATTCAGGTTTAAATCCATCCGGATCATCCGGCTATTTAGCAGTTAGGTACAGAATTGCCGGCTGAATACCGCTGTATGAATTATTTTTACCCCATGTCAAAAAAATTAATTGTGGTTGGTGGCGGTGCTTCCGGTTTTTTTTGTGCGGTAAATGCCGCCAAAGCAAATCCTGCCCTTGAAGTGGTGATTCTTGAAAAACAATCGAAGGTGCTGCAGAAAGTAAAAGTGAGCGGGGGCGGAAGATGCAATGTGACACATGCCTGCTTTCAGCCATCTGTGCTGCTAAAAAAATATCCCCGGGGTAAATCACTCTTAAAAAAATCATTCGCATCTTTTAGCGTCAGCGATACCATTAACTGGTTTACCGAAAGGGGCGTAGAACTGCATGCGGAAAGCGATGGACGTATGTTTCCGGTGAGTAACAGTTCGCAGAGCATTATAGATTGTTTGCTGAATGAAGCCTCCCGATTTAAAGTGCACGTGCAACTCAACACAGAAATTATTTCGATTGTAAAGAAGCATAACTCTTACGAACTCAGCGATAAAAAAAACAAGCTGTACAACGCCGATTATGTAATGATCGCTTCCGGCGGATTTCCCAAGCCGGAACAATATCAGTGGCTGCAGGCTTTAGGACATCAGATCGCATCACCGGCCCCTTCGTTATTTACTTTTAATATGCCCGGGCATCCGCTTTGTAAATTGATGGGCATTAGTGTAGAAAATGTCGAGGTAAAAATAGTGGGCAGTAAACTGTCTGAATCAGGACCGCTGCTTATTACGCACTGGGGCTTAAGCGGACCGGCTATCCTGAAAGTGTCGGCCTGGGGAGCCCGTGAATTACAGGCCTGCAATTATCATTTTTCTATTTTAGTCAACTGGGTCGATCAGCGTGAAAACCAGCTGCGTGAACAATGGAATACGATCCGGATCGCGCAGTCAAATCTTTTACTGGGTCACAAAAATCCCTTTGCATTACCACAGCGGCTATGGGACTATTTTTTAGAAAGCTGCCAGATCTCGCCTGATACCAAATGGAGCGAATTGCCCGCCAAAGAACAGAATAAACTCATTCATATCCTTACCACTCAGCAACTGGATGTAAATGGCAAAACAACCTTCAAAGAAGAATTTGTGACCTGCGGCGGCATTTTACCGGAAGAAATTGATGCGCAAACCATGCAAAGCAAAATTTCAGAAAATCTCTATTTCGGCGGCGAGATCATGGATGTGGACGGTATTACCGGTGGTTTTAATTTTCAGCATGCCTGGACCAGCGGCTTTTTAGCGGCCACTGATATTGCGCAAAAAAGCAGATGATGAAGGCTTAGGACTGCAGCACAGCCATACTTTTAGCGATAATGGCCACGCATTCGTCTATTTCAGTTTTGCCGATCAGCAGCGGCGGCGCAAAGCGGATCTTATCACCATGAGTGGGCTTGGCAATAAGGCCATTATGCATCATTTCAATACACAGATTCCAGGCAGCCTCTTTGTCTTCATGTTCGATTACGATAGCATTGAGCAGGCCTTTGCCGCGGATTATTTTAATGAAGGGACTGTTTAGCTCAGCCAGTTGCTGTCGGAAATAAGTTCCCATCTCTTCGGCATTCTCACAGAGATGTTCATCTTTCAGTATTTGCAGGGCTGTGATCGCGATGGCACAGGCAAGGGGGTTTCCACCATAGGTAGAACCGTGTTGTCCTGGTTTGATATTCAGCATGATATCGTCGTTGCATAGTACCGCGCTTACCGGCAGGGTTCCTCCGCTGAGGGCTTTGCCTAATACCAGAATATCAGGCTTCACGTCTTCATGATCGCAGGCCAGCATTTTGCCCGTCCGCGCCAGTCCGGTTTGTATTTCGTCTGCTATAAACAACACATTTGCAGCCTTGCACATTTCAAAACAGGTTTTTAAATATCCATCATCAGGTACCATTACACCGGCCTCCCCTTGTATAGGCTCCACCAGAAATCCACAGACATGTTCATTTTTCAGCGCCAGCGCCAAAGCCGTTACATCGTTATAGGGTATGATTTCGTAACCGGGTGTAAAGGGACCGAAGCCCGCTTTGGCACTTTCATCGGTACTGAATGAGATCACATTGATCGTTCGCCCATGAAAATTTTCACCACATACAATCACCACTGCCTTGTTTTCTGCGATACCCTTTTTTGTATAGCCCCATTTGCGCGCCAACTTGAGTGCGGTTTCTACAGCCTCCACACCGGTATTCATTGGCAACACTTTATCATAACCGAAATATTGGGTAATAAACTCGGCATATTCGCCCAGCAAACGGCTGTGAAATGCTCTGGAAGTCAGCGTGAGCTTCTGTGCCTGTTCGGTCAGTGCCGCTACTACCCGGGGATGGCAATGTCCGTGATTGACAGCAGAATAACCACTTAAAAAGTCGAAATACTTTTTGCCTTCTACATCCCATACATACACGCCTGCGCCTTTCTCAAGCATTACCGGCAAGGGGTGATAATTATGCGCATTGTATTTTTCTTCGCGCTCTATATATTGCTCAGTCAGCGTTTGATGCATTACCATACTAAATTTAAGTTTTGATACCTGCAGGCAAAGTTAGCAGAATATAAGCGGCATACAAAATATATGCTCTGCATTATTGACTGACAGACAGCGCGGAGAACGAAGTAAAATAGGCTAATATGGAAATTATTCAGCGATCTGCAATACAGGCAACTTGTATTTGGCCATGTGATAGATGCCGAAAGCGATCATTGAAAAAGAAAGGTCGCCGGCAAAACTATTCAGGAACAAGGTCGTCGCCATTTCACTTTTATAAAAAGGCAATGCCATGGTATAACATTCAGTCAGGCCTGCTGCACTGTAACCATAATATCCGCTTAAGAAAGTACCGAAGTTTGAAAGCAGAAAAAACACCAGTGATCCTGCGATACTGTAGCCTGCAATATTCAGCACATTTCTTTTGTGAAGTGAACTGCCCAGTAGGGTAACCAGTATCAGTGCACCGTAGTTTACAAACTGCGACACCCCGTAAAAACCCGGTGTATTGGTAAACAAAGCCATACCCATGTCTGAAATCAACATAGCCAGCAAAGGTATCAGATAAGCCTGATACTTATTTCGTAATACAGACCCGCTGAATATGCCTAAAGCAGCTACCGGCACTAAGTTGTAGATATGCAGTTCGCTATTGATTACTCTCATGAGTGCAGTGATTAAAATGACAGCACTGACAATAAATATTTTCGTGGTTTGTTTGTTCATAATTTCTAATTTTCTAAAGATAAGGCAGAATTGCAAATTTCACCTTTGCAACTGACATTTGCAAGATTATTTTTTGGCCATCTCCGATTTCAATCCGTCTATCACTTTCACCTCTACGGCATCATTGCCATTGAGGTCAGAAAGGTAAACGGATATCCAGTCTGTGAGGTTGATAAAATAGAAAGCTCTTTCCCAAAAACTATTGCCTTTAATTTCCAGATCCACGATATGGGGTGTGTACTTCTTAATGACCTTTTTCAAAAACTGCAGCCGGCTGATATTTTTGCTGAAATCATTCTTATAATAGCAAAACAGCACCGTGATGTCCTCGTGATTCTTCTTCCAGCCGACAATTTCATTATGGGTCATTTCAGGGATCACATTATGCCATACCAACACTTTACTGTTTTCATTCAACTGTTGTCTGAATCGTACGGCCAGGCCCTCATTACCCGCCGTTGTATAGAGTGCAATTTGCTGATTGTGGCATTTAGCAGCCACCTGTTCTGCCAGTTTATGTATTGCTTTTTCATTCTTTTTGATTGAAGCAAGACCCTGCAGCAACTCTTTTTCGAACCTGGCTTTGAGCAGTCCGCTTCCTTTTAAAATGTAAAGCAACTGCATCATTGAGTATCCGAGACAAGACCGTGGCGGCATGCCTGCGGGAATGAGAATGCAGGGCAACTGGTATTTTTTCGCAAAAAGGGCCAGTTCACCACCCGAAGTAACACAAACAATGGAGGCCTTTTTCTTTTTAGCCAGCTTCACCGCCTGCAGGGTTTCCTCGGTATTACCGGAGTAGGAACAGGCAATAAAGAGGGTATGTTCATTCACGCAAGCCGGAATAAAATAGTTTTTATTGACAATCAGAGGCACTTGCAGTAAATCAAAACAGTAATCAGCCACTATACTGGCTCCGATACCGCTTCCGCCCAAACCGGAAACAACTACCTGCTGATAATTTGCTGTAAGCATAGCCGATGCAGCCTTTTTGCCGATCTTAATCGCCTCAGTAATTTGTAAAGGAAAATTTGAAATTAAATTCTTCATAGTTATTAGCGGAATCAAAAAAAGAGGGTAAATTTAGTGAATTAATGGGAACTAAGCGTAAAATAGGCGAAAAAGGTGAATTACTGGCTGAACAATTTCTACAGGCCAAAGGCTATGAGATCATTGAAAAAAACTGGCGCAGCGGTCATAAGGAAATTGACCTGATCTGCAGACATGCAGATTTTTATATTTTTGTAGAAGTAAAATCGCGCACCAATGTCAAACATGGCATGCCTGAAGAATCGGTCTCTGAAAGCAAGATCCGCAGTGTGACCGAAGCGGCCCGGGTTTTTTTATATGACAAAACCTACAAAGACATTCGCTTTGATGTCGTTTCTATCCTGTTTAAAAATGAAACTGAATACGATATTCTGCATATTCAGGATGCATTTTACTGATTCTTACTTTTCAAAGTAGCCTAGCGTAAAATCGTTATTTTGGTCACCCCGGGCTTAATGATCTTCGCCAGCTCTTCCACATCCTTATTTTTCAGGGCCACGCAGCCGTCCGTCCAGTTGTGTTTGAGGTCTATCACATTATCGCCATTGGGCCAGATGCCATGGATACCGACAGCGCCGCCAATCCGGGCACTTTCCGGAATTTCGCGGTTCATCTTACACTTTTCAAAATTCATATAAGATTCCTGATTCGGGTAATCAAGCAACATAAAAATATCCCATTTATCATGCTTTTTTACGTCCAAAATCGTGAACGTACCTTCCGGAGTGCGGCGGTCGCCTTCCTGTTGCTTCTGCAATAAATGGTAAGGACCGAAGACGCTTTTGTACATCGTGAGCACTTTGCCTTTATACATCACCGACATCCGGAATTTTGATTTGACTACTTTAATCGATACTGAATCTTTATCAATGGTATCGGCATCAAATTTTTTATTGAGCGGAGAAGGCAACTTGATCGTTGTGGTGGTCACCCGTTCGCCATTGTTGCTTTTAAACGTTTCTACCTTATTGCCTTTGCTGTCATAACTCACAACCACGAAAGCTTTTGCATTTGATTCCTTTACCTCCTGCTCTTTCTTCTGTTTAGCTTCTTCCTTCTGCTTCAGGTTAAACTGCATTTGCTTGAGCCTCAACGAATCGGCCTGTCTGCGTTGACAAAAAACCTGCGTAGACACCCATAAAAATAAAACAAGAAGCGATAATTTTTTCAAGTGCATAGTTTAATTGTATCTGCGAATTTAAAAAAATGTTTAGTAATTGTACTGATAAAGTTTTACAAATATTCTTTAGCCCAATGCCAAAGTACGATACCCGCACTAACCGAAATATTGAGTGAATGTTTACTGCCCAGTTGTGGAATTTCGATACAGCCATCACACAGATCGATGGCCTGCTGTCTGACTCCATTTACTTCATTGCCAAATATCAGTGCAGTTTTCTGCCGCTTATCCGGCACAAACTGATTCATCATGATACTGTTATGAACCTGTTCGATCGCGTAAATTTTATATCCTTCTTTTTTCAGGGCATGCAGACAAGTCAGAATGTCCTTTTCCCATTGCCAGCTCACCGTTTCAGTAGCACCGAGGGCTGTTTTATGAATGTC
>JADYYU010000404.1 GCA_020853515.1 Chitinophagaceae bacterium
GCCCGTGAAGTTTTTGTGGGTACCATGGCTACCTTGTACAGTGTAGATGGCGACGATAATGACACCTTGCGCGAGCGGATGGCTGCAGCCAAAACAGAGAGCGGTGAAAAAGTGTACACCCTGGCAACCGGACTTTCACTGTTGTTTTTTTATACATTTGCCCTGCAGTGCATGAGCACCCTGGCGGTGGTAAAAAGGGAAACCAACAGTTGGCTTTATCCGGTGATGCAGTTTGTGGTGATGGGCCTGATAGCCTACCTGTCGTCTTTTGCGGTCTATACGCTATTTTCATGACCCAATTAGTAAACATTTATCTAATATTATGTAGTTGTAACAACAATTGTTTTTAATTTTGTCCATTAATTGAAAAAATAACGACATATGGAACGTAACACGATGAAGAGAAAGCTCAGCAAAGAGTTGAAGGAAACGATTCAAAAGCGCAACTTCCGCCTACAGAAGTTCTGGGAAAAATTGGGGTTGGAAGTGGAAATTATAGGCGATATGGAAACGCCTGCTGTGATCAAGGGTGACTATTGTCTGGCCTGCTACGTCCATAATTTTAATTTAATTTTTACCGATCATTACGATCAGGGCAGCGAGGTGTACCGGGTAAAATTGCAGAATATTCAGGAATTTGAAATTGAGCCTATTTCAAACTGGCTCAAAACAGCGACCCATCGCCGCATTTACAAAATCAAAATGAAAGAGAAACCGGAGTTGTTTCTGGTGGGTTATAATTTCAGGGAAAAAACAGAAAACGAAAAAGATAAGTATCCTGTGTACGGAAAATACGGGGCTAAGATTTATTTTACGGAAGAGTATGCTAAAGAGATTATTCAGTTTTACGATCTCGATTACTGTGAGATCATTTAATAGATCGTGATATAGCCGGTTTCTACCAAAGCTGCCCCGTCAAATAATTTAAAGCTGTAGGTACCTCTCGAGTTAAAGTTATTTTTATCCAGTATCAGCACTGTTTTTGTGACCCTCGATATGCGCAGCACCTCTGCCTTTTCAGGATCATAAAAGCGAATATTATATTTTTTGCTCAATGCATCATCCAGATTGATATTGATATGGCCTGTGTACGGATTTGTGTAAATACGCAGCGAAGGCGAATAATAAAAATCGGTCGGGTTGGCTGTAGTGGTGCCGTTTGTAGTGCCGCTGGCCGTTTTACTGTTGGTGGTGCCCGTTTCTATAGCACCCATCACAGAACGGGCAATAATACTTGAATCTAAAATCACCTTGTACACGTTCGAAAACCATTCCATATCACCGGTAAAATCAACCGAGAGGCGATAGTGGTTTCTGCCGGGCATGGGCCTTTCATCTGTGAAAGTCATAGCACCTTTTTTGGGTGCATTGATAATCCCAATGGTCACAAAATTCCGGATACTATCGATCGAGCGTTGCACCGCAATTGATTTGATGCCGTCATACTGATTGGTCCAGGTCAGAATATTCTGGGCCTTTTCAGTGATGATATTCATAGCGGGCAACTGTGGAGGCTGGGCATTACAAACCTGACTGAATAACAAAAGTAAAAATAGAATTCGTAATGGCATGGCGACTTTAGAATGTGTGCGAATATAGAAAAATAAATTCTAAAAGTAATGCTAAATCAAACTACGGTTGCCCTGTAATCCGCCGGTATGAATGGCCAGTACACGCTGATTGCTGAGTTGTCCGTTTTTCATCAAATCAAACAGGCCAAACATCATTTTAGCCGTATAAATAAAATCGAGTTGAAGATCGTTCTCTGCTTTAAACTGCTGCATAAAACGGAGCAGCCCCGGTTCGCTTTTGGCGAAGCCCCCAAAGTGATACTCAGTGATGAGCTCCCAGTTCGTTTGCTGTGTGTGCTTACGGATCTCTTCGCTGAGATAGCCGCCGTTTTTGACAGCCGTAAATCCCAGCAATTTTTGTTGCGGCAACGCAGATTGCAATAAGCCTGTAAAAGTGGCACCGGTGCCCACCGCACAGGCAATGATATCATACCGGTTTAATGCTACATGGTTCAGTATTTCAGCGCAGCCTCTGATCCCTGCCTCATTATTTCCCCCTTCGGGAATGATCAAATACCCGGGAAACTGATCGCTGAGTTGATTCAGAAATTCAGGCTCATATTTTTGCCGGTATTCACTGCGTGTAATAGTATGCAGTTTCATACCCCATCGTTCACAGTCAGACAGCGTATCATTTATTACTTTTTCACCCCGGATAATTCCCACCGTCTCAAGCGAAAACTCTTTTCCTGCAAAAGCCAGGGCGTGCAGATGATTTGAATAGGCACCACCAAAAGAAAGTAGCCCTTTTTTCTTTTCCTTCAGGGCCTGTTCAATATTGTATTTTAGCTTAAACCATTTATTGCCTGATATTTCAGGGTGCAACTGATCTAGCCGCAGCAGATCAAGGCTGCAGTTTTTACTGTTTAATAAGGAGTTATGAACAGAAGAAACCTTCATCAAGCCACAAAGGTAAGTTCAATGCACGAATTATAAAGGATGCCCGATGATCCGATCATGCTGATTAGCACCCTATTTCAATCATGCATGGTTTTTTTGGTGGAAATCTTCTTTAAAACGGACGCTCATCTTCAGTCGCATAAGTATATATTTGCCACCCCAAAATAACATAAAGGGTTTCAACGACTGAAACCCTTTATTCATTCACGCAAAAACACACATGTCCTATTTATATTCGCTGAAAGA
>JADYYU010000405.1 GCA_020853515.1 Chitinophagaceae bacterium
AGACAGTCCAAATTATTTTCCGAACAGTTTTGATAATATCAAAGTAGACGCAGAATATAAAGAGCCTGCGATGAACCTGGATAGTCTGGTTGCAGACTGGTACGACAGAAACGGAGCCAACGATAATGACCACTATACCCAGCCGGGCAATTTATACAGAAAAGTGATGACCGACGATGAAAAAAAGAACACTGTTGCCAATATTGTTGGTGCGATGAGCGGCATCAGCGGTCCGAAAAAAGATGAGATCATCAATCGACAGCTTTGCCATTTTTTCCGCGCCGACATAGGCTTAGGAATGGCAGTAGCACAAGGATTAGGTGTGGTGGTAGACGACAAAGTGATGGAACACACGAAGAAATAATCCATTAGAAAATTACTATGAAAACCGTACTGAAGAGTGCGGTTTTTTTTTGCTTTCGCCAACAGCAGTGAACAGTTTGTACGTTAAACAGCCAGCCTGTATTGTGCCGCGAAAATTAACACCTATGCGCGAATGCTATGCAATCAGGGCAGCAGCTCAACCATGATATTCTCGGCCTCCGATTTTCTCAAACTCAACTGATAGCCTGCTACGTTAATAGCGATCGGATCTCCAAAAGGTGCAGATAATTCGACGGATATTTCCTCTTCAGGAATACAACCCATTTCGAGCAATTTGACATACAACTCCGTTTCGCCAAAACTTTTTATGATGGCTCTTTGCTTAAAAGGGAGTTCAGTCAGGCGAATGATAGTCTTGCTCATACATCCAGTTTATATTCGTTCATAAAAGCCACACTGTCCATGATGTCGTTGTGTACGATCCGGTCTTTCTCCATAAAAGGAATTCGCTGCCGGTAGGCTGTCATCAGTTTTTCAATTACCGGCGATGAACGCAGTGGCCTTCTGAATTCGAGGGCCTGGGTAGCATTCAGTAACTCGATGGCCAGCACCAGTTCGGTATTTTTTACCACTTCGTATAGTTTGGTAGCTGCATTGGCCCCCATACTCACATGATCTTCCTGACCGTTACTGCTCACAATACTATCTACACTGGCAGGCGTGCATAGCTGCTTGTTTTTGCTGACGATGCTGGCAGCAGTGTACTGTGCGATCATCAGGCCGCTGTCGAGCCCGGCACTACGAATCAGGAAAGGAGGCAATCCTCTTTGTCCGCTGATCAGCAGGTAAGTGCGCCGCTCAGAAATATTAGCCAGTTCAGCCACGGCGATCGCCAGATAATCGAGATTGATGGCCAAAGGTTGCCCATGAAAATTACCACCGCTCAGGATAAGATCATCATCCGGAAAAATAAGCGGGTTGTCGGTCACGGCATTGATTTCCCGGGTCACAATTTGCTGCACATGCTGCACCGCATCGCGGGTAGCACCATGTACCTGCGGTATGCATCTGAAACTGTAAGGATCCTGCACCTGCGATTTTGGCGCCGCGGCAATTTCGCTGCCCGCTAAAATCGTTCTCAGATTTGCAGCGGTATCTATCTGCCCCGGATGGTTGCGGATGCTGTGTATTTGCGGGGTGTAGGGCTCCTGAGTGGCATGGTATCCTTCAAAGGATATGGCCGCGATCAGATCAGCCCATTGCAGTAATTTATTGATCTTCAGCAAACACCATACGGCATAACTGCTCATAAACTGGGTGCCGTTCAGCAGGGCCAGCCCTTCTTTGCTTTGCAATTTTAGCGCGGCAAAATTCAATTGCTCAGCCGGTTTTCGGATACCCTCGTGATGCACCACACCGCGATTGAGCAGCGGCAAACTGAGATGCGCTAAAGGCGCGAGGTCGCCGCTGGCTCCCAAAGAACCCATGGTATAAACTACAGGCAGAATGCCCTGATTATAAAAATCGATGAGGCGCTGTGTAAGTTCCAGACCGACGCCACTGTTGCCGTAAACAAAGTTTTGAATTTTGAGCAGCAGCATGATCTTCACCACATCCTGAGGCACTTCATCTCCCAGTCCGCAGGCATGACTAAGTACCAGATTTTCCTGCAATTGCTCAATATCTTCACTCGAGATCTTTACATCGCATAATGAACCAAAGCCGGTGTTGATGCCATAATAGGTTTTGTCTTTCTCCTGCATTTTAGCATCCAGGAACATTCTGCATTTCAGAATATTGCTTATGCTGCTTTCGTCGAGTGCAATGTGTTGCGATAATATAGAAGCGATCTTTTCAAGACTCAGGAGATTTGTATTTAGAAAATGCAATTCAAACTATTTTAGGATGGCAAATATACAAACTTCCTGAGGATCTGTACTAAGATGAAACTGAACAGATGCCTAATTCGTCAGCATCATTTTCAAATGATAGTAAGCATTAACCGCCTTTCCGTCCATGATGGCAGGATTCCACGGCGGCATGCTCTTCAGCACCCGGATCATTTCTTTTTCAAGTTCGGGTGGATAGTTACCGTTCGCAGGTTCAAACGCCACATCCCCGATGTTTCCGTCTGCCAAAACAACAAACTTCAACTGAATTCCCTCACCGTAATTTTTGACTACATTTGCCCGCACGTGACTATTGATATAGCTCCTTAAATCGTTGGCACCCTTAAAAAACACAGGCATGAATGCTGCATTTTCATACACCTCAATTGTGTTCTTTTGGTTGCCGTTTTGGATCGTGTGTTTAACGAGCGTATTTTTTGGATCCTGTACAGTAAAAAATTGTTTAAACGATCCGTCAGGAAGCTCTATGAGTATTGTATCCACTACACATTCGCATGATGGATATGACGAATACTGTGTTCCAATACTGCCATCGGGGTACATTGTTTTACGTTCTGAATTATAAGAATTACTCAAATCTCCGGTAGAAGAACCTTCCGGTTTTCGGAGTTCCATCTTTTTTTTATCGCTCAACCTGAAATACAGATCGCTTTTACCCACAGCCAGTGTATCTATCACATAGTTACTATTGCCCGGATGTTGCGGAAAATAGGTCACAAACTTGCCTTCCCGATTTTTGATAGTATAACTACTGTCAGAGTTTTTCTGCGCGAAAAGTTGCAACGAAAAAAAGGTTGCGAAGACTATCAGAAGTGCGGACCGCAAATGGAAGGGAACATAAACTGTACGCATAGCATTAATTTGTTTAATCAAATCTACAATAATAATTTTCACAATTTAACTATCGACCTTACTTTAACTTAAAGTCTACGGGCAAAGTATAATTGACCTTCACCGGCTTTCCTGCCTGTTTGCCCGGTTTCCACTTAGGCATCGAGCGCACCACACGGACAGCTTCTTTGCCCAGATTTTCGCCTTGTGCGGGTATTCTGACTGCCTTCACATCGCCGATTGCACCGGTTTGATCGATCGTAAACTGCACCACCACTTTGCCTTCTATTTTGGCTGCAGATTCCGCTTCGG
>JADYYU010000406.1 GCA_020853515.1 Chitinophagaceae bacterium
CACTGAATCCTTTCTGTCGGCGATCCAGCTTACTCCGATCACACCGATCGCATTGTCATTTTTTGCGACATAATTGATAACTTCTTCGCAATTACTGGTTGCAAAAATATTGTCAGACAGTTTTTGACCACCTAAGATTGAATCTGTTACATAGCGTACGGTGCTTGAATTTTTGTTATCAAATACAATTTGGTATTTTTTATTGGTGCCGATCAGAATATCGCGGATCTCTTTGATCGAAAACTGAGGGTTTGCATTATTCTTTGATGTAATAAAAACCACTGCATCGCGGGCCATAGCCATACTTTTTGAAACGATTTTTTTGCTCAGGGCATATTTTTTTTCTTCCTCCGTCAATTCACGTGTTACAAATATAACTCTTGTAGTATCTTCAAGAAAATCTTTGATACAGTCGCTTTCAGGTTTGTATTCTGCGGTAATATGCGCCTCGGGATAGCGTGATGTGAAAATCTTGAGTTGCTCTTCCATCACGGGCTTATAGGTTTCATCGATACTTACTTTTATATTTCCAGAGGTTTGATTATCCGGATCTTTTACTTCTGTACAGGCAGAAAACAGGGCCGAAAATGTTAGCAGGACGATCAGCGAATGGAGCATTTTTTTTAGCATGGCAGATTGTTTTGTTTAAAAAAGTGAAAAATATAAATTACAGCACCGTGTATGTATGAACGAAAGTTGAGTGAGAATGGTATTTGCACAAAGTTATAAAATATATAAAGTACATGATTTAATCCCAACCGTAAATATCTTTCAGGTACATTACATTGCCGGCACTGTCAACAGCATTGGTCAGGTACACAAAATGCACATCAATGTTTCGGTTAACCGGTACAAAGATAGTTTTCCGTAACTTGCAGATGGAATCAATTTTCTCATAACTGTATTTTGAGCTATCGCGTAAAAGAAAAGCCGCGAATTCTTTGGGTTTGTGCACCCTGACACAACCAGAACTGTATGCCCGGTAAAACTTTACGAAATCTTCGCGATGTGGAGTATCATGCATGTATATAGCCCATGGATTAGGCATATTAAATTTAACTTCTCCGAGTGAACTTCTGTATCCGGGGGCCTGACCAATCGAAAAATTACGGTAATTACCGGCATTGATAGCGGAAGCACTCACCGGACGTCCCCTTCGATCGTATGCCCTCAGGCCGCGCCGCGACAGGTAAGAACCGCCCCGGCGGGCAATGCCTGGCACTACTTCTTCACGCATAATGGTTGGGGGTACATTCCAGGGGGGACTCAATACAACATTTTCAATTTTAGCATCCAGGGCCGGTGTGGCTCTTGAAGGACGCCCCACCACTACCCTCATATTAAACTCAATGGAATCATGATCTATATATTCCATTTCCATTCTGGGAATATCAACCCAAACATAAGGTTGCCTGAAATCGTGCTTCAGCCAGCGCATACGTTCCATATTGAGCGCCAGCGTGGCCATTTTACTATCAATGATTGTATTTAATTTACTTAAGGTGGCTGTGTCCGGCTGTCCGGTAACTCTGAGCTGATGCAAATGCTGAAATTTTTTCAAACTTTCAAGTACACTGATATCCCACACTGGAGACAATGTATCTGCAGGGGATTTTATTTCTTTGTAGAGTCTTTTTCTGAGTGTAGTGATCTGTGCAGAAGAATCACCCATCCGGATACTGTCGCGGAGATTTGTAACACTTTGCAATCCGCCTTGCAATTTCATCTGGTTTAGCCGAATATATTCGTTTCTGAACTTGCTGTACCAGGGATGTTTTGGACGCATCATTTCAAATGCTTCCGAAAAATTACCGTTTTTCAAGGCAAGGGTAAGCACATCTGCTTCGTTGAGAAGAGAGTCGTTAGGGTTTTTGATTTCTTTGTTGAAATTTTGCTGACTGCCGGACAGCATGTCTTTAATAGCTTTCAAAAATGAGGCGGTTAATCTGGTTTCAAATGAAAAAACCAGTTCTTTTGAAACATTCTGCTGAATTTCTTTACTCAATGCTCTCAATTCATCCATTCGATAACGCTTCACATCCAGACCGTCATTTTGTAAATCTTCGAGAGACCTGAGTAACTCACTTCCCTGCTTGTTAATACCACTTTCATTAAACCAAAAATTAGTTTTTTGCTTGTAAACTTGCTGAAATGCAGGTAGTTGACTGATTGTATCGTTTTCCCAGGGCAAAAAAGCTGCCATACTGCTTGAATCAAAAATGCTGGCTAATTGGGTATTTAATGCAGAGAGGTCGATCTTTGCAGATGAAGAAATCCCCTTCTCCTGACTGAGCCCTGCTCGATCAGGGTTTTGACAGGCAGTCAGCAATTGCAAAAAGAAAACAACAAATACAACAGCGATTTGTTTGTTTAAAATAAGATTTTTCATAGGGTTGGGCAAAATTACAATGATTTGAATTTTAAAAAAAATACATTATTAAAAAAAATACTGCTGATAATTAAACTATTAATAAAAAAAAGAGTCTAAAAAGATATTAATTTTGAGGCATGTCTGAAAAAAGTATAGAAATCAGTGACAACGAAATCATGCAAATGTTTCGAAACGCTGATGGCAGGGAAAAGGCTTTTACACTTTTGGTTAAAAAATATCAGGAACGTTTATATTGGCATATCCGCCGTATTTTGGTGAGCCATGATGATACGGATGATCTTTTACAGAATGTATTTATTAAGGTATGGAGGCATTTAGACAACTTTAAGCAGGACTCAGAATTATTTACATGGCTTTATCGAATTGCAACCAATACATCATTGACCTTTTTGAAAGAAAAAAAACAAAGTAAGGGCACCTATTCTCTTTCAGATTACGACAACTATTTTGAAAATACCATTAAAGCAGAGAAGGGTTTTGACATAAAAAAAGTTGAATGGAAATTGCAGATGGCCATCCATTCTTTACCTGAAAAGCAGAAACTTGTCTTTAATCTCAGGTATTATGACGAGATGCCGTATGAAAAAATGTCGGAAGTGTTGGAGACTTCTGTAGGCGCCTTAAAAGCCTCATATCATTTTGCAGCAAAAAAAATTGAAGAATATCTAAATACAAATTAAACTTTCGGCAAAAAAAATTGTCTATAGTCAAGGAAAATGCAAATAAAAAACGACATATCATCTGAACTGAAGGAAATGAACATTCATATTCCATTCATTTCAATGCCCGAAATGTCTCTTCCGGATACATATTTTGAAAGTTTACCTGATGCCGTGCTTTCTGCAATTAAAACAGAAGATACGGTTGGTAGTTTTACTAAATTGATGCCTTTTGAGCTTCCTGCTGATTATTTTGCAACTTTTGACATTAAGATCAGGGAGCAGTTGCATTCGGAAACTTTTATAGAAAGCCTGCCTGATCATGTACCTTTTGAAGTGCCAAGTGATTATTTTACAAATTTGCCGGCTGCAGTCATAGCTTCTGCAAAAATAGCGTTGCTACCAGCAGATATGCCATACAGTACCCCGCTTAATTACTTTGAACCTTTGACAGAAACCATTCTTGAAAAGACAGCGAAAGCCGGCCAACTAACTCCATTGCGGGCAACCCGGTCATTTTATAGTAAAATGTGGGTAGCCGCCAGTCTCTTTCTTATTTTAGGCGCCGCGTTCATCATGATTACCCAAAACGGTCCTGCCAATGTTGAAACCGAGCTGGCTCAGCTTTCAGATACTGAAATTGAAGCCTATATTAAAGACCATGCCTATGAATTTGACAATCATATCAGTTACCAAATGATTGATGAGTCAAAAATTGACCTGAATAAACTTGAGAATGATATTTATAATGCTTATTTTGATGACATTACTGACGAGGAAATAAATAACTTTCTATAAATTTACAAACGATGAAAAAATATATGATTGCGCTGCTAATGATGATGATGTCGGTGACCGTATTCTGCCAGCAAGGACGCAAAATTGAAAGTCTTAAAATTGGTTTTCTAACAAATAAACTAAATCTGGACGCAAGGACCGCCGAAAAATTCTGGCCGGTTTATCATCAATACGAGGATGAACTGCTGGCCGTAGTTAGAGAGCGACGTATGAATCAAAACGAAACGCGAAATGCAGAGGAGATTCTGGATCAGGAACAGAAAGCGCTGGATATCAAAAGAAAATACACGGCTATGTTTGCCAGAATCATTACCCCCGACCAGCTTAATCAGTTATATGCTGCCGAAAAAGAATTCAGGCAAATGATTATTAACCGGTCACAAAAAAGAGAATTTCGCCAGCAAAGCGCTCAGGAAATGAATGGGGCGCCATACAGGAACAATGGTCAGCGGAAAGATGCCCGACCTTTAAGAATGGACAATCAGCCACAGAGAATGGAAGCTCGCCCACAGATGCCGCCCAGTCAGCCGGTACGCCAAACACGTCCTCAACCAGTACCTGCCAATGCTACAGAAAGTAAAAGAGACCGTATGAGAAGGTAGAAATTAAAGCAGTTTTAGTACTCACATGTAAGTGCCTGACTATTTTTCATTGCAAACCGGCACAATCATTTCTATATGGAAAATTTATCCTATTGTATCCCCAAATATTTATTTTATGGGGGCACAAAACCATAATAGTCTGCTGTAAGATAATAGAAGTATGATTTTGATTAAAGAAAACCTTTTTCTTTCATCCATTCATCATTATAAATTTTACCTACATAGCGGCTGCCATGATCATGCAGGATAACTACTACCAGGTCGGTCGATTTAAAAGTATCTTTCAACTGCACAAGTCCCTGTACCGCTGCACCTGCGGAGGAACCGCAAAACAAGCCTTCTTCACGGGCCAGCCTTCTGCACATCAGTAACGATTCTTTGTCGTGAATTGTTTCAATATGATCAATAAAATTACGGTCGTAATTATCCGGAATAAAATCTTCACCCATTCCTTCTACTGCATAAACGGAAGCTAATTCCGGTTTAATTTCACCGGTGTCGAACCAGTGCTTCAATATAGAACCGGCCGGGTCAATGCCAATGACCTTCACATCGGGATTCTGCCCTTTCAGATACATGCCGGTACCTACCAGGGTACCTCCGGTGCCGGTAGAAGCAATATAATGGGTAATTTTTCCATCTGTCTGATCCCAGATCTCAGGGCCTGTACTTAAGTAATGGGCTTCCCTGTTTGACAAGTTATTATACTGATCCGGATTCCAGCCATCGCGCTCTTTGGCAATTCTGGCAGCCACGCTATAATACGAACGCGGATCTTCAGGCTCAACATTTGTAGGACAAACATGAACTTCTGCACCCATGGCTCTTAAAATATCCACTTTTTCACGGCTCATTTTATCTGCCAGCGTAAACACACATTTATACCCCCTGGAAATGGCAACCAAAGCCAAACCCATACCGGTATTGCCACTGGTGCATTCTACAATAGTGCCACCCGGTTTCAGTTTACCACTTTGTTCTGCATCGGTAATCAGTTTGAGTGCAATTCTGTCTTTGATGCTGTTACCCGGATTGAAATACTCTACTTTGGCATATACTTCGCATGGAAAGTCTTTGGTTATGCTGTTTAATTTAATCATCGGCGTATTACCGATTGCCTCAACGATATTATTATAAACTCTTTTCATGCTATTATTTTGGGCAAAGGTAAAAAAATTAAGTACAAAATTCTGTTATCCATCGGTTGCAGCCTAAACTATCAAATTGCTATCGGAATCAGGGGCGCCGATCAGTCAACATCTGAGCTGCTATTTGAATTTGCCCATTACCAGGCACTTTTACCAGGATTCGTCACCAAGGCTCCTTGCTTCGATTATAAACAGCTTCATATCTGTAACATCCCGTCCGTTTTTCCAGGACGAAAAACATCTTTATAATGAGCTATCAAGCTTATCCTAGCTTTTTGCTGATCAAATTCCTGCTGCGTTCAACGGGTGAAATCGTTGACATTTGGTTACTTCACCACACTCCAGCAAAACATCCCCGGAAACAATAGTCGCCTGCAATTTCTCTATTTTGAAGTCCATGTTTCATACTTTTTAACCGCTTTGTATTTTGCGGATCAAAAAACATGTAAAAAAAAACTCCCGACATCGGGAGTTTTAATCATTTAAGTGAAAAATGTCTATTTCGCAGCCATATCTTTTGCACCCAGCATTTCTACATCAAATACAAGGATGCTGTTAGCAGGGATGCCTTTTTCGTTATTTGGATTTCCTGGCATGCCTCGCGTACCATAGCCCAGTGGAGATGGTATAATGAGTTTGGCTTTGGCGCCTTTATTTAACAGTGCAATACCTTCGTCCCATCCTTTAATAACCTGACCGGCACCTAAGGGAAATTTAAAGGGTTCAGTATGACCGAATTTCGGATCCTGATTTGAATCAAAAGTTGTTCCGTCCAGCAGTTTGCCGGTATAATACATGGATACTTCCTGACCGGCTTTGGCATTTTCGCCGCTACCTGCCTGTGTGATCGAATAATACAGACCTGATGCAGTTTTTGTAGCAGTGATCTTGTTGTCTACCAGATATTTTTTGATCACTTCTTCGTCCGAAGTGATTTGTTTTTTTGCACTTGCTTCTTCTTCCTTCTGAAAATCTTCCATTGATTTTACGCTCACCATTTTCACAAAAAACTGCACTGTATCACCTTTTTTTACGAATGGCGGCATTTGGCCGTTTCTGAAAATGGAATCAGCAGAAACTCTGAAAAGAGCGCTGTCGCCTTCTGTCAGCATCATCAGTCCTTCCATCAGATCGCCATTGTATTGTGGTTTGGCGATTTGTGCAGGAACAGGTTCGTTATTATTATTTTTTCTGGAATCAAATAATGTGCTATCGCCGATTTTGGTAAGTATATGCACAGAAACAATACTTCCTTCCGTTGGTTTCTTATCCCCTTTTTCATCCTTCACAATCATATACTCCAAACCAGATTTTAATTTGGTATATTCTTTTTGTTTGCACGAAAACATGCCGGTCATAATCAGCGCTGAAGCCAATAAAATTTGTTTTTTTGTCATTGATTTATTTTATTAATGGATTTATGTTTATTATTATTTGTTTGCGGAATTAATTTCGAGCAGTTCAACATCAAACAGCAACACTTCGTTCGGACCAATTTTTGAGCCGCCAGGCGCATTTGCACCGTAGGCAAGATGTGAAGGAATGAGCAGGGTACCTTTACCACCTTCCTCAAACATTGGAATGCCTTCAGTCCAGCCTTTGATCACACCAGAAAGTGGAAATTCAATCGGCTGACCACGGTCGTATGAAGAGTCAAATGTTTCTCCATTTAATTTATAACCTTTGTAATGCACTTTTACCTTGTCGGCGGCAGTAGGATGTTTGCCGTTTCCTTTTTTGTCTATCACATAGTAAATACCTGAAGGGGTCTTTTGTGTTTTTAAATTATTCTTTTTAATATAATCCTGCAGTAATTTATCATCGGTCGCTTCCTGCGGTGAGGCTTTTGGCTTAGGATTAATTTCAAGTAATTCTACATCAAAAAGCAGGACTTCATTGGGGCCGATTTTTGAGCCGGCAGGACCATTGGGGCCGTAAGCAAGATGAGAAGGAATCAGTAAAGTGCCCTTGCCTCCTTCTTCCAGCATCGGAATGCCTTCAGTCCATCCTTTGATAACACCACCTAACGGAAACTCAATAGGCTCTCCCCGGTCGTAAGATGAATCAAAGGTTTCGCCATTTAATTTGTACCCTTTATAATGTACTTTTACTTTGTCGGCGGCAGTAGCGTGCTTGCCATTTCCTTTGCTGCTGATCACATAATAAACTCCTGAAATTGTTTTCTGTACTTTCAGGTTATTCTTTTTGATATAGGCCTGCAAAATATTTTCATCGGTTGTTTTCTGTTTGGCAGCACTCTCTGCCTGGTCTTTGTCAAATTCTGCCTTTGATTTTACAGATACCATTTTTACATAAAAATAAACAATATCACCACTTTTAACACCCGGTTGCATTTGTCCACCACGGAAAATTGAATCGGCCGGTGTGCGAAAAATAGCACTGTCGCCGGCACTTAACATGGCCAGTCCTTCCATAACGTCGCCGTTGTATTGAGGTTTGGC
>JADYYU010000407.1 GCA_020853515.1 Chitinophagaceae bacterium
AGAAAAAGCTAAATGGATCATAACTCAACAATTATTTTTTGATTCTTACAATCCATCGCCCCCCAAACGAAAATTTGTAAATGGGGAAACTCATTTATATTTAGGGCGACAATACAAACTTCAAATTATTAATTCAGATTTAGAATTTATTAAATTTTCTAGAGGAGTATTAATAATTCAATCCAAAGATATTCATCCAGAATCTATTGAAATTCAACTTAATATATGGTATAAACAAAAAGCAAAGAAAGTTTTCAGTGAGCTGTTAGATTTTTCAATGTTGCGTTTTAAAAAATATAAAATTGACAAGCCAACTCTAATGATAAGAGATATGTCAAAAAGATGGGGCAGTTGTACTCCTTCTGGTAAAATTATTTTAAATACAGAATTGATAAAAGCCTCAAAAGGATGTATTGAATATGTAATAGTGCATGAGCTTTGTCATTTGGTTCATTATAATCACACAAGAGAATTTTACACTTTGCAAAACATACTTAATCCTAATTGGGAAAAGTGGAAGGACAGGTTAGAATATATGTTGTTATAGTTTATTAGTCCCTTGTAAGCAAAGCCAAACCATCATTAACAGTATTTTTTTTCAGGCCTGTTTAATATGATCGCTGCAGCACCCCCAACATCTTACTTCACGCTACTTCCATTCATCGCACCTGCAGCCGGACTGATAAATATTAATTTACCCTCTGCATTTTCTGCCATTAATATCATACCATTACTTTCAATACCTTTCATTTTACGCGGAGCCAGATTGGCCACTACACTTACCTGTTTACCAATGATCTCCTCAGGTGCATAATGTAAGGCAATACCACTCACTACAGTCCTTGTTTCAAATCCCATATCCAATGTCAGCTTTAATAATTTATCTGCTTTCGCCACCTTCTCTGCAGCAATGATCGTTGCTACGCGAAGGTCTATTTTATCGAAATCTTCGAAGTTGATTTGAGATTTGAGAGCTGAGATTTGAGAAGATTGTTCTTCGCCACCTGCCAACTGCCCATTGTCAACTGCTAACTGCTTACTGTCAACTGTCAACTGCTTACTCCCTGCCGATAACTTTTCCTTCTGCACCGCGATCTCTTCATCTTCTACTTTTCTGAATAATAAGGCCGGCGGATTTAAAGGATAGCCCTTTTGCAATAGCTTCAACGAAGCCCCGTTTTCCCACTCAAGCATGCGGTCCATCACTTTCATCATTCTGCAAAGTTTGGTTGCTGTAAAAGGTAAAAACGGATTCATGTAGATAGCAAGATTTGCACAAAGTTGCAGACACATATGCAGGCAGTTATCGATCGAGATCTGATCATCGCCTTTTTTCCAGGGTTCTTTATCCTGTAAATATTTATTGCCTTCACGCGCCAGATCAATTACTGAAAAAAGACCTTCCCGGAAACGATAATTTTCGATACTGCCTTCGATCGATTTTTTGGTGGCCACGATCTTCTCAAACAAAGCGTCGTCCTTTTCATCTTTGTGCTCCATATGAAATGGCGGCACTTTGCCACCGCACAGTTTATGCATCAGCACAAATGCACGGTTCACAAAATTTCCGAGAATGGAAACCAGCTCACTATTATTTCTTTCCTGAAAATCTTTCCAGGTAAAATCATTGTCTTTATTCTCGGGCATGTTTGCGCACAGCGTATAACGCATGGCATCCTGCATATCCGGAAAATCTTTTACATACTCATCAACCCACACGGCCCAGTTACGACTGGTGCTCACTTTTTCTCCTTCAATATTTAAAAATTCGTTGGCAGGCACATTGTCGGGCAACACAAAACCACCATGTGCCTTCAGCATGGCCGGAAATATGATACAATGAAATACGATATTGTCTTTCCCTAAAAAATGAACCAGTTTGGTATCTTCCTGACACCAGTAATCGCTCCACTGTGCGGTCAGTTCTTTGGTAGCAGAAATATATCCGATGGGTGCATCAAACCATACATACAACACCTTACCTTCGGCCCCTTCTATCGGCACTTTCACACCCCGGTTGCTGTCGCGGGTCATAGCCCTTGCATGCAGACCACTGTCTATCCAGCTTTTGCACTGTCCGTACACATTATTCTTCCATTCAGGATGCCCTTCCAACAGCCCTTGCTTCAGCCAGGGCTCGTAATTCTGCAAGGGCAGATACCAGTGTTTGGTCACTTTTTTTACTGGAACCGAGTTACTCAATGCACTCTTGGGTTCTATCAGTTCTTCAGGACTCAGCGAGCTGCCGCATTTTTCGCACTGATCGCCGTAAGCCCCCGGGTTGCCGCATTTAGGGCAGGTGCCGGTGATATAACGGTCGGCTAAAAACAATTGCTTTTCTTCATCAAAAAACTGCTCTGATTCTCTTTCTTCAAACAAGCCCTTTTCATACAAAGTAGTAAAAAAAGCCTGTGACGTTTCATGATGGATCTGCTTGGAAGTACGGGAAAAAATATCAAACGAAATACCCATCTGCCGCAGACTATCATCAATAATTTTATAAAAACGGTCTACAATTTCCTGTGGACTCACGCCTTCTTTCATCGCCCGGATGGTAATGGGAACGCCATGCTCATCAGTACCGCAAATAAATTTCACGTCCTCTTTCTTCGCCCTGAGGTAACGTACATAAATATCGGCCGGTAAAAAATTTCCTGCCAGATGTCCGATATGTACCGGACCATTGGCATAGGGCAAAGCCGCTGTCACTAAATGTCTTTTAAATTCTTTCATGCTGTTGTTAAGAAATTATTCCTGGGTAAAATCGGTCTGAGTGCTCTCTGCACTTTTTTTGCGGAGAAAATTTGCATAGATGGCCAACCCCAGTCGAAAAGCACCATACACGATCATAAAATAAGCAATTGCCTTATTGGCATCCGGCTTATACATCAACATCCACACTCCCAATGCCAGCAGCAAGGCTCCTGTAATTAATCCTATTTTAGAACTGAATGCATTTGCTTTTGGCGCGCTGTTATTCTCCATTGGTTGCTTATTTATTATATTTGGGCAAAGTTAATGATAAATAGCATGAATAAAAGTACAATGCCTCCTTATTTAAAAGCCGGTGACACCATTGGTATTACCTGTCCTGCAGGTGCTTTGCCCCTCACTGCCATCGACGATATGTGCCGTCAGCTAAGCGCCTGGGGTTTTAAAACTGTTATTGGCAAAACAGTCGGTACTTCGTTTCATAAGTTTTCGGCTACAGATGATGAAAGGTTACAGGACCTGCAAAGCATGCTTGATGACGATTCAATACAGGCCGTCTTGTTCGGACGGGGTGGCTATGGCCTGGTGCGTATCATCGACCACATCGACTTTACTTCCTTTCAATCAAAACCCAAGTGGCTGCTGGGGTTCAGCGATATCACCTGTCTGCTTTCGCATGTGCACAGCAACTATCATATTGCCACCATTCATGGTCACATGAGTGGCGGATATCAGCCCGGGCAGCACGATGCTACTTCTACGCAAAGTATTTATGATGCGCTGACCGGTAAGTCGGCTATGTATCAGTTACCGCAATATGCCATGAACCGGCCGGGCCATGCAAGCGGCGAATTGGTGGGCGGTAATCTGGCCCTTTTATCTGACCTGATAGGCACGCCCAGTGACATTGACACCACCCATAAAATATTGTTTATCGAAGATATCGGCGAGTATTTGTATAGTGTAGATCGTATGATGTGGCAGCTAAAAAGAGCCGGAAAACTCACTCATCTGAAAGCTTTGCTGGTAGGAGGTTTTACGGGTTCGCTCGACAATGATACGCCTTTTGGCATGACGGACAATGAGATCATTTTTGAAAAAATAAAAGACTATGACTATCCGGTTTATTTTGATGTGCCGGTCGGTCATCAGCCATTGAATATATCCCTGAAGATCGGTGCGGAATATAGCATTGATCAAAACACACTCACAGAAATTTTTCCTCTCTAATGCAACCGATCAAAACCATGAAACAATCTCTCATCCTGATGGTGATCGCTGTGCTTGCCTGCCATTGGCTGAATGCACAGGACAATGTCAAAAAAAAAGCAAAGATCATCTACAGTCTCGAGCAGGTAGTAGAAGATGAATTCTGGAATACGGAGGTGTACCCGCAGCCTGTAATGCCACCTGAGCAACTGATCGAATGGCTGGGATCCAGAGTGTACTATCCTGAAATGGCTAAAAAATATTATCGCAGCGCTACCTTTTTAATACCGCTTAAAATTGACGTGAACGGGCAGGCCAGCGCACCGCCTGATTACTTTACAACCGACGAATTTGAACAGGTAGCACTGACGGTATTGACCGATACGAATTTGAAATGGAAACCGGGCAATAAAAACAATAAAATGAAAGAAATGCTCATCAATGTACCTTTCAGTTTTCAGATCACTTTTAAAGAAAATAAATTTTACTTCAATGTGGTTGTCTTTAGCAACTTTCACGCTTTTGTAATGGACAGCAGCGAAAACCATACTTCATTTGTAAAAGATGATCAGGCAGGTTTAAATTTTATCAACGAATGTTTTCTGATGATACCGCCGGCCTGGGATCATGATCGCGAATATGGGACCGTTACCCTGGGTTTTGAAGTAGATACCGCAGGACATATCGCAGACCTCAAAGTGGTAAACTCGGTGAATAAATTACTGGATGAGACAGCCATGGATTTTATCACTAAAACCGATGGTAAATGGACTTCCGCATGGAAAGACGGCGCAAAAGCACCTTCGTACAAATATTTTAATTGTTATTTTAATGACGCCTTCTTTGAAAATTATGTGAAAGAAGATGAAATAAAAAGATTACGCAACGCATTCAAAAAACAACAGGATAAAGGCTATAAAAGCAGCTATTCATTAGCCCATCATGATTATGCCGTGGCCATGGACCTGCAGGCAGAAAAAAAATACACAGAATCGCTGTACTTTTTTAACCGTGCAGCAAAATATTTTGTGCGGGAATGCAATCTTTTTTATCAACGTGCCATTTCGCTGCATTATGCAGGCAAAAAACAGCAATCATGCGATGACCTGCAACGGGTGCTTGACATTGCCGAAATTGAAGGCTTTCCGACAGGTATCAGTCAGCAGAAAGTGGAAGTACTGATCGCCAGATTTTGCCAGTAAATGATGATTACGGCAGTCCTTTGGTGTATCACAAAATTTCATAGCACATTCATCTATAACAGCATCCTCGTGCGTACTGTATGCCGTTCTTTACAACAGGACTATTTAGTAGGCCAGCTATTACAAGTTGCTGCTTCAAAATAAGGGTTTAACCATGATCACTGCCATGGATGCATAAAAAAAACCACCTGCCGAAACAGATGGTTTTTCTTTTATAATGTGAAGTCAGATTAATGCTGAACTAAAATTCTTGCATTGATATTTCTGTTGCCTACCTGTAAAGCTACGAAGTAAATTCCGTTAGCCAGATTTGCAGTGCTGATGTCAATTTTGTTAGAACCGCTGTTCAAATCTTGTTTTACAGTATTGGTAACTGTTTGACCCATTGAATTTTTAACGGCATAAGACACGGTGCTTGCATTGTCAAGATTCAGATGAATAGTAGTTGCTTCTGTAGCAGGATTTGGATAGATATCATAAGTGAATCCCAGATCCATTACTTCGGTAGCGCTGGCTGGTGCCAAACCGCATACACCGGTGATATAAGATCTCAAACCTGGTTCGTCAGTAATACCAGTGCTGATTTTGTATAATTTTCTGTTGTTACAAACTACAAATACAGCAGGTACACCGTAAGACTGACCGGGTTGTACGAATTTCAATACTACAGAGTTTGCATTTGCAGGATTACAGATCGGGTGAGTAGTTCCAGTGATCCAATCACCTTGTGTAGGCCCTGTTTGGCTAGTACTTCCGGCAACATTTCCTTGTAAATCAGGCATTGTAGAAGAATTGTCAACCTCATACAAAAAAGCCATACCATCTTTCAACGGAGAAGTACCGGTAGGACCATATTTATCGTAATAGTGATCCAGTACTTTACTTTGGTGATATGACCAGCATGGTCCGCACCAGGTTGCAGATAAATCAATGATTACGTGTTTACCCTGATTGGTCATGGTAAACAAATCGTAGGTCACATTGTTGATGTCAGTTATTGCCACTGTCGACGTAATAGTAGTGCCGTCAGGATAATAAATCTGAGCTTTTGATGCTAAACCTGCCAGTGCAAGCATAGAGAATAAGAAGATTTTTTTCATTTTGTAAATTTTATTTAATAATTAAAGTTTAAAGATATGAAATTATAGACGAATAAGCCAAGCTTTCGGTTGGATAAATTCACAAAAAAGGCCCCTAAACGTAAAAAAGGCCAACCAAATAGGTCAGCCTTTAAAAAATTAAGGTAAATGATCACTTAGTGCGACACCACGATCTGATGAACCGAGGAATTATTTTTGCTGTCGAAGATCACAGCATTATAAGTACCTGCAGCTAACTTACTGGTATTTAGCTCAATATTACTTTTACCGGCACCGATCTGTACTGATTTGCTCATCACCACATTGCCGTTCACATCGAGCAAGGTAGCCACGATCTTATCTGTAGCAGCAGCTTGTACGGTAATATTGACCACATCGCTTGCAGGATTAGGATAAACAGTAATATTATTGATCGAGGTTGTAAATGTTTCTGTACCAACCGGTGTAAATGCAGTCAGATTCAGCGCCTGGTACACTGTCTTGTCAGCAGCCTGTATCCAGGCAATCACCATGAGGTCGCCAAATTCCTCCACGCTGTGTTCGGTAGCATGGTTAATTCTGTTGGCTGCCTGCCCATCAGCCGGCAAACGGTAATTTCCTTTAAAAGTGTAGTTTTGAATCAGGGAATCCCAGCTACCGATCGCTACCGTTGGCACCGCACTACCCGTTTCGGTTGGCAGCATTTTTTTCATAACCTGCAAAAATTCTGTTTCGCCATTTGTTTTTACATTGGCTGTGGTTTTGTTTTCCAGAATAGCCACATACAATTTAGCCCCTGCAGGTGCATTAAATAATGGCGAAAATCTAACTTTGGTTTTCACCGTCATATTGTCTACACTGTAAGTGCCGTCCATTTTATAATTGGCTGGAATTGCTCTTGCAGCATCGTATAATGCCTGTGTAAAAGAACTTGCATTGCCGTCCCAGGCGCCATCGATTTCCATACGGGGAATTGAGTTGATCGCATAGTAATTACGTCTGTTATAGGATTCATTAGTACAATACGGATCGCCGCTGCCTGGAAAATCCTGCTGAAATTTCACATATACAAAATCATTCTGTGGCTTGGGATCAATGATATTATGAAAGTTTTCATTGCCTGGTTTGCAAGGTCCGCAGGTAGAGCTTGTAAACACTTCAAACAAAGGCAGGCGCTGAATATTTTCGCTCAGTACAGAAACATTTTTTAATTTATGATCATCAGCCGGATTGGCATCCGCATTAGCTCCATTCAGGTTAGTGGCCCAAACGTCAATGCTGTGGCTTCCGATCGTTGCATTCCAGCCTGTAGGATGCGTAAAATTATAGGTCGCCATATTAGCTATATTCAGTCCGGTCAGCGGTGCGGTAACCGTTGCACCACCGTCTATTTTATAATTCAGATCGAGTGAAGTAATGGTGGTACTGCCCAGATTCCGGATAACTCCTGTAATAGAATTATTGCCTGCGATCAGATATGCACTGGTACTGATGGTATTTACAGTAAGATCATAAGCCGGTTGCACGCCCGGTATAAAGGCATAGTAAGTATTATCTGTTACTTCTGAATTGGCAGCAGTCAGTGATGCCAGTGTGGGCGAGCCCGGAACCATCCAGCCGGTACCTGCACTGATCTGCACACCTAAACTCATAGACGCAGTGCCATAGGTGCGCTGATCTACAATATAGATTCTGTTGCTTGTTTCTTCCAGCACGATGCTGTAATACAAATAATCATTTGCATTGGCATTGCTATAGGAATTGAAGCTGATCCAGTATTGCCTGTTTGGCGCTGTACCAAAGGTTTTGGTCACCACATTGTCGTTCGCTGCTGTGCCTCTCAAGCCAAGGGCACAAACAGATTTATCAGGAATGGTAGCTGAAGGCAGGGCCACTGGCGTGAAGGCTGGTGCTGCAACCAGAGTTGCTACATCAAATGTCACACATCCGCTGTTTGACACCTTGTAACTGCTCACTGCGTTGCCATCAAACATAAATGTAAAAGGAATCGTTTGCACGGCTGACCAGGTAGGGACCGCCGCAGGACCGAATGTAGTGGTCCACCCTGCAGGTATACCACCGCCAACCGGAAATTCGACATCGGTATTTAAGCCGCCCGGATTCATATTGGCATTTGGATAAGGAATCTGATAATACTGTGCCTGCAGCGCAATGCCGGCAAACAGCAGCAAACTGAAAAGTGTGAAGATTTTTTTCATTATTTATTTTTTAGTGTCTGTAAATTTAATTCATAAAATAAAAAAACAGAAACTTTAACAATTGTAAATCTTTATTCCACCGCATTGCTCATTTCGCTTTCATTGTGCAAACGATCGAGACTGCTCACCATATATCTGTACTTTTTATCAGGGGCAGCCGGGTCATCGAAGTGCTGTTCTCTTGTCACGCCAATGAGGGTTTTTGACCGGTTTCCGGCCGCAGGCTCATAGCGATACACTGCAAATTGCAGATCTTGTTTACTATGTGCAGCAGTCCATTGTAATTTATGAGCTCCGTCGCGACCGGTCTGCATACTCAGCACCGGCGTTGGCAGTGGCTGATGGGGCAGCCAGGGCATGGCAGGCAATAAGGCAGGGTAGGGATACCACTGCGTTTGCATCGTTTGATTTAAACCGTAAAAGTTTTTTTGAAATGAATTGGCACTGTAAAATGCACTGCCCTGAATATTTCTGTTTGCGCGCAGTGCAGCGATCTGTTGAG
>JADYYU010000408.1 GCA_020853515.1 Chitinophagaceae bacterium
GAATGATGATTTAACGATGTCTTGGACGGGGTGGCGGTGGTGGCAAAGGTGGTGGCGGTGGTAAAGGAACTCTTATCTGAACGGCCGGTGCTCTGTGATAACGGTGATGCCGCAGATAGCTGCGCGTTTTTGCAGGATATCGTCTGTAATGATGACGTACGGCAGGCACTTTGCGTTGAGACATGGTATGTGTTCGATGGTACTTTTTATATTGTCCGCGATGACGGCCCTGCCCGAAGCTGTTATTATAAGTAAGCGCAACGAACCATACTAAAATAAATGCTGCAATCAGACTGCGAAGCTGTGGTGTTTGTGCATAAAATAGTTTCGGTTTCATAGTACTCATTTTTAAAATACAAATTTTCAAGTTGCCAGATGGTCCATTCTTACATCTTTTAAGATAGTTGTTGCAATTTATCGGATTTGCTGTTCAATAATGTCGGATGGCAATATTTCTGAGTCTGATTCAAAACCTGCTGGTGTCAGGAAGCCTGGTTAATACCAGCCTGCTGGTCAAACTGGCGTTCAGATATTGGCATCAGTAGTTATTAAATCAAACATAGGCACGCCTGATAAATCATTCATATTTTAGTAACAACATATAATTTTCTATTGTATTTTTAACATGCAAATTTGCAAAAACAATAAAAATAACATTGAAATGAAAAAGTCATTAACTACCATTATCTTGTTGCTTGCATCCTACTTCCTGCAGGCGCAAATCATCGTGAATGAAGTAGAATCGGACGCCGGAAATTTTGAAGGCTCCGGCGAATGGGTCGAACTGAAAAATGTGGGGGGCTCGGCGCAGGACATGAGTTGCTGGCGCTTCACCAACGGAGGCTCTTATATGCTTACAATACCTCAGGGCCTCACGTTGCAACCGGGCGAACGTCTGCTGATTGGCAATGCTGCTAAAATGATGTGCGCTAGCTGCGATTATAAATTTTTAAATACACTTTTTACATTAAACCCAGACGGATACGGTTCCGGTACCGGAGCCTATAGCAATACCGTTTTTTTAAATACTGATCTGCTTGCTAACGGAGGCTGCGACTGCATGGTTGGAACCGGCAGTATTAATAATGGTGCACTGAGTGGAGACCGCCTGGTACTATATGACGATGCCGGAAATATCATAGATGCACTAAAATTTTCGAATGGAGATGCTTATGGAGCCGGTGCTATCGTAACGGTAAATTTTAATGCCACCAATACTTGTCCGCCCTTGCCCAATATTTCTGTGCCGGATGTGAGTGATCCGGTTTACAACGGGCGAACCATCTGCAACGATCTGAAGGGATGCAATTCATCGTACGCCCGGCTGCCCGACGGCAATAATGGCATTACAGTAAGCTGGGCACAGTCCGGCAATCTGTCCTGCGTTGGATGCACCGATCCTTGCGGGGCAGCCAATAATACCGGTAGCGCAGATTACCCGACACCCGGCATTGATAATTCTTCAAATTCATACACCGCTACCCTGAACGGCAATGCTGTGGTGAACCCTGTTTCAAGTATCAGTATCTGCGGAGCTACGCCTCTTACCTTCCAATATCAGGTCAATCATTTTGCAAATGTTGCACTGACGGCCACGCAGGCATCAGGTAATTTGGGGTCTTATGTAAGAATCGGCAATGCGAATCCTGTTAACTTTGCAACCGCTGGCTTTAATGCCGTAACGGGGGTTACCACCTTATCGGTTACCATTAACCCTCCCACAGGGACCTCCAACTATGAATTTGTATGGGGTGATGCCAATACCAATTGTGTTTCATGCCCGGGCTCAAATAGTATTTTAGTTCCAAATGATAACTCATCATCAGAAAAAGAATGTTATGTGTACCGCAAAGTTACCGTATTGCGCGAAGATCCCCAGGGTGGCACACCAGTCGCTTCCTGTACCATCCCAGGCAGTATCACCGTGAGTGGTGCAACCGGTACCAATCTTCAGTACACCTTGCAAAAGCAAACTACAGCCGGCGGTCCTTTTAACACTATCAGCGGTCCACAAAACGGAAACTCCTTTGGCGGTATTATTGATGATGATGCCGATCCGCTTTTGCCCAATTATCAGTTGCTGGTAAACACCGTAAATGTAACCTGCGCCAATCCTGCCGCGACTGTAATACCGGTGCCTGCCGGCTGTCTGGGAAATCCTGCCTGTGCAAAATATGTAACCAGCGGTCCCGGTCAACCCACCTTTTTGCCTGCACCTAATTCAACGGTCTGTGCAGGTTCTCCACTTAATTTCACGGTTGATATTACCGGAATCTGTAATAGCGGTGTCGTGGAGCTGCTCTATGACTATAACCCGGCGTTTGATCCCTATACTCAAGGGGTATCGCTGGGCAGTACCACTACAGTTGTAGGGGTGACACCGCCACCAACCATTGCCGGCAGTAAAGTTTTTATTAATGAAGTAGCCCCCAGACCGCAGACAGGTATTTGTGCAGGTACTCCAAATGGTCAGAATGCGAACAGCGGAGAATGGATAGAATTATTAAATGCAGGGCCTGCAGCGGTTGATATTGGTGGCTGGATCTTGTCGGATGGTGACTGGACGGCTACCATACCGGCCGGTACTTTGCTGGCACCCAATGCCTATTACCTGATCGGAGGTGGCGGTACCTTGTGTTCGGTGGGCGTATTGCCTGATCTCAACATCGAAACCTGTAATTGTGCCACCGTTGCGTTCGGATCTGATATTATGAATCTGACAGATGGTAATGAGCAGGTAGCTTTGTTTGACTGTTCCGGCACTTTCATAGATGGTGTATTATGGGATGGTGCAGCAGGACCTGTTGGCCAGGCTTTACCAGATGCCATAGGGAATGATGCCCCGGCAACCGGATGCGGTAATTATATCGGCACCAAGTCTGTAACATTGCCCGCACCTGCCTTATTTTCAGATGCTGGTGCAGCTCCGTCTGGTGGTGTCAATGTAGGCAAATACAGAACCAGTGCCAACACCTGGGTAATGACCACTACAGCATTAAACAACTTTACACCGAAAGCGGCCAATCCGGGCGGGGACTGGAATGGAGCTGCCTTAAATTTTGGCAGTCAATGTCCACCGCCACCGGTTACTGCTAATATCACGATCAATTTGCCCGATACCTGCAATCAGGCTTCTAATGTGGACTTCACAGTAAAAGCAATTTACAAACCACAGCCGGTAGCACCTTGCTTGCCAAATGATGTGATCGCCACCTCAAACTTTTCTATACCTCCCTGCGAATTGCTGACACTCAGCGGGGACGGTGATTACTGCGATCCGGCTACAGCGCCGCTAACAATTACCAGCTCAGGCCTGCTGATCGGAAATTATATCATCAACCTCAGCAACGGCATCAATAATGCCAGTATCAACCCGGCTACCGGTGGCGGACCTTTTACTGCGAATGTTGCGAATGCCGGTATCTGGACCATCAGCGGAGTGGTACCGCCGGTTGGTAGTTGCCCGCCCAAAACCACCGGAAGTGCCAATGTAAATATCCTGACAGTGCCGGTTATCACCGCTTCACCGGTCAGCGTAAATGCCTGTTATATATATGGTTTCGACTTAAGTTCTATTGAGTCGCAGATCATTACATCGCCGCTTACCACCTCATTTCTGTGGTATGATGTTCCTACAGGAGGAACGCCCATCAGCACCTACATCAATCCCACGGTAAATATTACTTATTATGTTTCGCCAAGCACCGGGGCTCCCACAAATTGTGAAGGAAGCCGGGTGCCGGTCAATATTATTGTAGATCCATTACCGAATATACCTACGGTAGTGTGCGATGGTGTAACTGCTACTTTTACCCAGCCCCTTCCTGATTGCTTTCCGGTAGCCTGTGCTTCGGGAGTTCAATATTCTGCTAACGGTTTGGTATGGAGTAACAATAATGTATTTACACCGGCAGATCCGGGATGGAGTGGTTGGGGCTCACCTGCCAATTCAACTTTGTATGTTAGAAATGCAGCGTCGCCCAATTGCTATAATTATGCCACCTTCATCAACCCCTGTTCGGCACCCTTACCGGCCACCATGCTTCATTTTTCAGGAAAGCTGACCAGAAATCAAACAGCAGAGTTGAAATGGGAAACCACCGCTGAAAAAAATGTATCGCATTTTGAAATTGAAAGAAGCAATCAAAATGCCAATTTCGTTCAGATAGGACGTTCAGCGGCAAAGGGAAACTCAGCAGTGCAGCAATTTTATACATTTAACGATGCCAGCCCTTACATCGGAATGAATTACTACAGGTTGAAAACGGTAGATGAGGACGGTTTATATACTTACTCAAATGTGATCAGCCTGCTCGTTCAGGATGCAAAAACAGGTATTGTCAGTGTTTACCCTAATCCTGCAAGCAATCAATTACAGGTAGATATCAATACAAGCGCTGCTGTCAACACAACCCTGAGTATCGTAGATATGCTGGGCAACACCTTAGCTGACATGCCTTTAAAATTGCAAAAAGGGCTGAATGAAATTCCGGTGAGCGTGCAGCAATTTGCTAAAGGAAATTATTTTTTTAAGATCAGATTGAATCATGAAATGCAGGCTTATAAGTTTACTGTTGAGTAATATTTAATGACAGGTTTTTACGATGCAGTAGATTTTTTTAACAGAAAAAATTTACTGCATTGTTGTTTATAAAACATAAATTTGCCCAAAAATTTTTAGTGAAATTCAAACACGTTCTGGCAACTGTATTTATTGTTTTGTTTTTAGATCAGGGGCTAAAAATATATATCAAAACTCATTTTTCTTATAGTGACGAAATCAACGTGATCGGACAATGGTTTCGCTTGCATTTTATCGAAAATGAAGGTATGGCTTTTGGTATGAAATTTGTCGATGACTGGGGTAAGATCTTTCTTACTGTTTTCAGAATTATCGCTGTGATCTGGGGATTTTATTTTATTAAAAATACTTTGATCAGGGAAAAATATCACAAAGGACTGATTTTTTGCAGTGCATTGATCTTAGCTGGCGCGCTGGGCAATTCGATCGATAGTGTATTTTACGGAAAGATATTTACCGAAAGCAGTTTTCATGTTGAAAATGTCGCTAAGCTGGTACCCTGGGGTCAGGGCTATGGGAGCTTATTGCACGGAAAGGTAGTGGATATGTTATATTTTCCGATACTGAGCGGCCGCTATCCGGCGTGGGTTCCTTTACTAGGCAATCAAAGTTTTGAATTTTTCAGGCCGGTTTTTAATATTGCCGACGCGGCTATTTCGGGCGGTGTGATCGCTATTTTTGTGTTTCAGAAAAGTTTACTTAAAAAAGCAGATTTGCCTGTACCCGCTCAGCAGCCTGTCGCTCCAGAGGCTGATGAATCAAGGTCGGAAACAACTTTGTAGCATGCCGATGAAATATTTTTTATTTTTTTTTCTTTCCTGTTTTCTGCAGGATAGCCTGCAGGCGCAAACATTTTTTTTGCCCAGATCATATCCGTCGCATTCCTTTGTGAATCCGCTTTCGCTGCCTTTTGCATTTGTAGGCAATTTTGGCGAAACACGACCGAATCATTTTCATTCGGGTCTGGATATGCGCACCGGCGGTAAAGAAAATCAGGCCGTGCATGCAGTCGACGAGGGCTATATATCGCGGGTAAAAATATCGGCGGGTGGTTTTGGCAATGCTATCTACATTACCCATGCCAGCGGATATACCACGGTGTATGCACATCTGAATAAATTTTTTCCAAAATTGGAACAATTTGTCCGAAAGCAGCAATATCAGCGAAAGCAATGGGATATTGATCTTAACTTTTTTCCGGATCAGTTTTGGGTTCGTAAGGGGAGTTTCATTGCCTGGAGCGGAAATACAGGGTCTTCGCAAGGACCACACTTACATTTCGAAGTGAGGAATGCTAAATCGGAGGCTCCGCTGAATCCGCTGCTTTTTTATAGCGAAATTCAAGACACACAGCCACCGGTGATCAAACAACTGGCCTGGTATGATGGTTATAAAAGTATTTATCAGCAGTGGCCTCACTTGCTGCCGCTTGTTAAGGGCAAGCTTAAACAGGACACCATTATAGTGCCGCTTTCCAAGGTGTTTTTCGCTATTGCGGCAGACGATTTTATGCCGATGGGTTATGGTACACTTGGTGTTTACGAAATGCGGATGTACGCAGATGATGTACCTGTGATCGCGTGGCAGTTGGATGATATCAGCTATGATCTTACCAGATATGTAAACGCTTTGGCAGATTACCACGCTAAAAAAGCAAAAGGAATCAGTCTGCAACTATGCAGAAAATTACCTAACAATAAATTGCCTGTGTTCAAATCATTTTCGGC
>JADYYU010000409.1 GCA_020853515.1 Chitinophagaceae bacterium
CCATCCGGTACGATGATCAGATGGCTGTTGCGCAGGCAAGGCTGAATTTTTTTTAGGACATTTACACAAAATCCATTTGTTTTAGAGTCAGCCAGCAGAATGATTTGCGCATACTTATTTTCTGAAAACCATGCTGCAAACATGGGGTCATCAAAAATAAAAACCGGATGATTCATAAACTGAGAATTTGATCCGCAGAAAAAGCCTGCGGAGGCTTGTTAAACCATTGTTTTACCTGCGACCAGGTATCCTGAAAAAGTGCAGACTGCCGGTACGCTTCCAGGTCATTTTCATGCTGCCAGATACTGTGCGTGTAAAAAACACCTGCTTCACTTTTATCCTGCCACAATGCAAGGCTGTTACATCCTTCAAATTGCCGGATCAGTAATTTCCTTTCTTCAAAAAGCAAGGTAAACTTTTCGATATGTTGTTCTTCAAAACTAAGTCTTACAATTCTGATCATTCAAAAAATATTTTTACATTACTATAAAATAAACTGCGGTCGTCCACATCTTTAAAGCCAAATAACGAAGCAGCATGGCCTTTATGAATGGCAATTTCAAGATATCCCGCGGTATTAAATAAACATAGTTTTTCATTCACCGGCACATCGTTATAATGCTGACTGATCTGCGTTAATTCTTCATCACGCATAAACAAAATCCTGAAGGAGCGCCCGCGGGCTGTTTCATAAAAAAACGACTTGCTGACATTCAGGATCACGTTGCCATAACTATCAATATGCAATACCTGTACTTCGAGTGTATTATTTGATTCGTAGGCAAACGCCGGTCTTTTGATCATGATCTGGTTTACTGCAATATTCTCAGCGTTTGGTTTAAGCCCCTGCAAAATCTGTGTGGCATTCAAAGTGAAATGTTCCACCACTTCGAGGTAATTATACTGATCAATAATATCTTTCAGCAAAAAGATCTGTGCAGGCCGGTCATCAAACAAGAGAGTGATAAATCCGTTATCGGCACAAAAAATATGCTGCCCATTTTCATATACATAAAGCAATTGTCTGTTGGCGTTGGCATGCAGGTCATTCAGCACAAAGTGAATGGTACCGGGCGGAAAATGCAGGTAGGCACTTTTAAACAGGTAGGCTGCCTGTTGTAGATTATACGGTACGATCTGATGCGAAATGTCGATGATTGTTGCATCCGGAATTTGAAAAAGGATCTTCCCTTTTACACTGGCTACATAGTGATTTTGTAAACCAAAATCGGATGTCAGTGTAATTGGAAACATGCGGCAAAAATACTAATATAAATGATATTATCGGGCCTATGTTATCCTGTGAATTCACAAGTAACATAAATGGCAGCGATATTAAAAAACCTGCTTATCTCTTTTCGATCACCTTACTCAGATAAGTATGACCATCAGTGCCTGTACATGAAAAAATGAATAGACCTGCAGGAAGTTCACTGATATCAAAGGTTTGTATCCTTGCATTATCATTTTTGTTTTTTCGCACCGATTTTACTTTTTTAGAAGTATAATCAGTAAAGTGAAAGATCATGGTTTCTTTCGATAGGGATTCAGACAGCCGCACATATAAGGTATTGTGGTCTGCCGGATTAGGATAAATTTCAATATCTGCCGCCGGTTTGCCTTGTATATTGACCAGATTGCTGTATCTGTATTTACCATCCCGGTCGATCATTTTCAGTCTGTACGAATAATTTTCGAGCGCATTGAATTGCTCGTCTTTCCACTCATAAGTTGATTGTAACTGGCTACTCAGTGCATTCACGGTTGCAATCGTTGCAAAATCGTTGTTTCCTTCAATGGCTCTTTCAATGACATATTTCGCCAGGTTTTTTTCATTTTCTGCTGTCCACTTCAACAGATTGCTTGTTTCATTTAATTTTTGACCATCAAAAGCTATCAGGCTAACCGGTAAGGGAGAATAAAGAATATTGAATGCCGCAATTCGGGTAGCCCACGGAGCCGGATTGGGCATATACATACCGGTGGTCCAGAAGGTAGCATCGTTGGCCGGATCGATCTGCATATCATTATAATCGCCCCATCGGTTGTTACTGTTGTTAGTTGAGCCTGCTATGATCACCTGTTCGGGTTCAGACATGGTATTCAACGGATCAGCATCTTTGCGTCCTGCCAGGCGAAGCGAGGGAAACACATTTTTGCGACTCACATTATATACCAGACCAATGCTACCTTCCTGATTAATACCAATGGTAGGCATCCAGCGGCTATTGGTATCCGGCGCATAGGTCGACTGCTGATAGATCGACCACGGTCCCAGTAAATTTCTTCTGAGCTCGTACCAGCGCACCCCTGCCTGATCTAATCCTGTTGCATCTACTGAATGGCAAAGTACAATGGACTGATGGGTATTAAAATTGCGGTACCAAACCCGGTTCATAATAATTTCCCGGATCGGATCCAGTCTGGTAGAACCCGGCTGACGAATGCAGTTAAGGGTGACATATCCGCAAAGATCTGTGGTGAATGGTGCTGTATTGATAGAAGGTAGTTGCACTAAGGTTGACAATGCGGGTGTTATAAAATTCAGGTTCATTTCCCACATCTCCAAGGCGTCGCTGACGCCTCCTCCCCAACCGTCGTCGGTCATACGCATCACCATAGGTAAAGTGCCCACGGGAGGTAGGTTAGTACCGCTGATATTCACCGGTGCCGCAGCCTGAAAACCAACAGCAGGGCTTCCCGGTATCGAAAAGCCGATCATAGTTGCAGTCACACCACCGGCCAGCATAGTAGGACGGTCAAATGCGTACACTTTGTTGGTAGCTTCGTTGCTGGTGCAGATATAAGAGTTGGCCCACACACCGTATTTAGGATAGTCGGGAAAACTGGGAGCAGTAAACTGATAAACATACCATGAACCGGTAGGGTCGTTGGTCTGAGATACCATAATTACGAGCTTATTTCCTGAACTTGAAAATTCGGTCAGTACATAGCGGTCGGCAAACTGATCGTAAACGGCCACCGGGTCGCCCAGGCCGGGTATGCCGGTAATAGCATCCATATATTGTGCCGGCACTACTACTCCGCCCGACTTATTGTATATCGTGATGCGGGCCCCTGACGAGCCATTGATCATTTGTACTACATGGTTGGCGCCCACACAAAGCGACGGATCGGCCGGTGACACGCCGGTATTTCCATGTCCTGCAAAATTTTGAATAATCGACATGACACGGGTTTTGTTTTCAGCAAAATAATCCTGCACCACGGCATCTTTACCTTTTACTGCAGGCAAGGCATTCGGGTGTTTTACCCTGTTTTCGATATTATCTTTATTTTCCCTGATAACGCCTTCATTGTCTCTTACAATCTCATCCACCCAGGTCGGATCGGGTGTAAAACTGATTAATGGCGGGGTAATTTTGATCATGACACCTTGAGTAACTTCAGGATTTGAAGACTGCGAAAAAGCCTGATGGGTGCCTACACAAATTAATAAGAATAGAATTTTTTTCATTTCATGCTAGTTTAGAGCGTGAAAATATAAAAAAATCTCAACACTTACGCATCTGCCTGTATTTGCTTTTGCCTGTAAAGTTTTTACTTTTACAGAAATTATCTCTCTGCTATTGAAACGGTTTTTATCTATATTATGCCTGCTGATACTGAGTGCTTGTCATTTGAGGGCGCAAATTCCCGATACAAGTGATAAACCTGCGGTGATTCTGTTTATGCTGCATAACAGTACGAATAAAATGGAGTCATTACAAAAGCAGGGTCTTACGGCCGAATTGCGGGATGTACAACAAACTGACCATGAGATCAATAGTTCAATCGTCCGTGATTTTGAAAAAGTGTTTAAATTTTGCCCTGTTTATTTTTTTTATGATACCCAACTCCACTTTGTAAAAAATCAGCAGTGGGAAAGCGTACAGTTTTTTGATTATGAACATTTTAAAACCAATAAAAAAATTGAAGTCAGCGGATTTGATCAGTATATCATTGCTGAAGTCGATTATCCGCCTTTGCCAGAATATCCTACGGTCGATTCTGCAGGAAAAATACACTATCCTGAATATACAGTAGATTATGCCACCGCCCGTGATTACGGGATACTTTGTTACGATAAAAATTATAAACTGCTGCGTAATAAACTGCAGTACACCAATATTTCGTTGCGGAGATACGGCAATATTTTCAAGCCGCAAACGCTGTATTACAGGTTTGTAGGTGCTTTGGCCTTTCAGGAAAAGCTATTAAAGTATTTTGCCAAAAAAAAATAGTTATCATACGTAGCTTGACCGTTATAGTGCCCGGATCAGCGGGCTGATTTCCATATTTTATATTTCAACTCCTATTACTTACTTTTGTGCACCAATAAAAATAAAAATACAATATGAAGTACGATGTAATAGTAATAGGTGCAGGACCGGGTGGCTATGTAGCAGCCATCAGGGCGTCACAACTCGGTTTCAAAACCGCCATTATTGAAAAGGAAAGTTTAGGCGGTGTTTGCCTTAATTGGGGTTGTATCCCCACCAAAGCCCTGCTGAAATCTGCTCAGGTGTTTGAATACGCCAAGCATGCCGCCAATTATGGTGTTAAAATAGACAATCCGCAGGTTGACTTCGACGGGATGATCAAGCGCAGTCGTGGTGTGGCTAATAACATGAGTAAAGGCATTCAGTTTTTGATGAAGAAGAATAAGATC
>JADYYU010000410.1 GCA_020853515.1 Chitinophagaceae bacterium
AACAGCCTGTAACGAAAGCTATATTTAGTCGCGCAGCTATTCATTTAAAAGAAGGCCCTGTCTGGAAAAACCATTTTCTTGATTATCAGTTAAGGGGAAAATACTCGGTGGCCCTGCCCATGTATTTACGTCCGGAAACCTTCGAAACGATCAAACAAAATATCGACCGTTTGCACTTCTTTCATGGATCGCTGTCAGATATTCCGCCGGAAGAAAAATTTGATATACTCAATCTTTCGAATATATTTGAATATATGAATGCAGCGGCCTTTAAGGTACAATCGGAGCAGATCGCAGCATGCTGCCATCCAAATGCAAGAATCGCCTACTGGAATTTACTGGTTGACAGAAAATTACCGGTCATAGATCCTCGTTTCACGCAATTAGAGCCCCTTGGCGAAGATCTGTGTTTTTTCTACCAGTCGTTTAATCTCAATACGTATAGATGACGGTTGAGATGACAAATATTATTTTATTATCCGCTTATTTTCTGACCCTCTTTGCTGTCGGCGAAATTGCATACCGGTATTTTCATGTCAATGCTGAAATTACCCGTAAATGGAGCCATATCGGCAGCGGATTGCTGGCCTTATTATTTCCGGCATACCTGCATTCGTTAGGTTGGGTTGCAAGCATTTGTGCATTGTTCTTGTTAATACTTTACATCAGCAAGCCTCTAGGTCTGCTACCTTCCATCCACCAGGTGAAGCGCCAAACGTATGGAAGTCTGTTATTTCCGGTGGCTGTATTCCTTTCATTCTGGGCCTTTCAGGCAAAGGGGAATGATCTAGTCTTTTTCTATTTACCGGTACTTACACTGGCTGTTTGCGATCTGGCGGCCGCGTTGCTGGGGCAAAAATATCCGCTGAGAAAGATTCAGCTTTACGCTGCGTCCAAAAGCTGGGGTGGCTTGCTGGCATTCCTGATCAGTTCGCTCATTTTAAATCTGCTGATGTACCAGGCCGGATTTCGCCTGAGTGTTGCTAGCATTGTTTGTATTCCGGTTTTAACAGCCATTGTTGAATGTATTACTCCCAAAGGATTTGACAACCTGACCATACCGGCCACAGTGATCGCATTATTACAACTGCTCAACTCATGAATATCGTAACTTTTGATATCGATGACCAATGTGCACTTAATCAGTTTGAAGAACTGGCATACATGCTATACAACCATGAAAAAAAACACTATGCGTCGCAAGTCAATCAAATAAACCTGGCACTTTTTGTAAAAGGATTTTTGCTGCTTGATCAGGAAAAAGCACAGGCAAGATGTGTGCTGTATAATCCTGATTTACAGTATGAAAAAAAGCCGCTGATTTTCTTTGGAAATTTTGAAGCAGCCAATGTTTCAAGCGGAACGCAGTTATTGCAGTCTGTGATCGCCTACTACCGGCAACATTATCCGGCTTATCAACTGACAGGACCCATTAACGGGCATACCTGGAACGACTACAGAATAGCTGTAAATCATCATCCGCAGTTGTTTCCCTTTGATATATGTTCTGGCAGCTTTTATCATGACCTGGTGCTGAAGTGTGGTTTCAGGATTCTGCATCAATACTATACTAATTTGCAAACAAACATACGTTTGCAGAAAACTTTTGAGTCAGCAGATTTTAAGGTTACTTTCTTTTCAAAAAAGCAATTTGAAGAGAAACTGCCCCAAATTTATCAACTGACTATGGAAGCTTTTGAACAGGCGATTTTATTATCCCCTTTGTCTGAAGAACAGTTTGTAACAAAACAGATGCAATTGCTGTCCATGCTGGAAATGGACTTGCTGCCTTTTGTGCTCGATCAGCAAAACCGGATTGCTGCGTTTGCATTATGCTATATCGGATTTGAACAAGATACTTTAGTAGTTAAAACTATTGCTCGCAAAAAAGGACGACGCTATGCCGGTATCGGCCGGTTGTTGTCTACAGAGATTATCCGGATCGCAACAGACAGACGCATTGCAAAAATATACCATGCTTTTATGCATGAAAATAATCTGTCAACAAAACTCTCTAAAAGTATGTACGGTGAACGTATCAAAACCTACGCACTCTATGCATTCAATGATCAATTTTAAATGAGCAGCACCTTGAATCAGCAGAATGTCATCATTCATTTTATAACCCAGGCGGCACACAATCCTGAGGCGATTGCTTTACAAAAAGGAAATGAAAAAGTGAGCTATGCTGTATTGCAAAAAAAATGCGAAGAATTGCAGTATTCTTTTCAGTTACAGGGATTGAAAGCCGGGCACAAAATTTTGATCTTACATCCTGTGGGTATCAACTTGTATGCCGCGATGCTGGCCCTGCTCAGGATGGGCTGCACCTTGGTTTTTGCGGAAGAATGGAATGGCCTCCGCGACATCGCTGCCTGTCAGCAACATATGAAATGTGATGCCATGCTCTGCAGTTTTAAAATCCGCCTGATCACCCTGTTGTTTCCCTCGCTCCGCAACCTGAAGCGAATTTCATTGCAACAAAAAAGCCTGATTTCAAATGTACTGATAGCAACTCATAAACCCGCAGAAAACCTGGCGGCGCTTGTATCCTTCAGTTCGGGTAGCAGCGGAACACCCAAAGCAGTGATCAGGACGCATGCACAACTCAATGCGCAGTTTATGGCACTCAAGCCACATGTAAAGCTGAACGCCGGTGGACGCATTTGTACCAATTTTCCCGTCGTTATCTTGCTCAACCTTGGTTTAGGTCTGCATACTTATATCAGCGCAGCGCTGCAACTGTCCGCATTAGAAAAAACGGATTTCGGGGCTTTTAATGCTGAAATCAATGATCATCAAATAACCTGCCTTGCCTGCTCACCTTTTGTAATAGACACGCTTGCAAATTATCTGCTGCTGAGTCAGCAAAAACTCCTTAATGTGCAGCAGATTTTAACTGGTGGGTCCCCATTTTTCCCTGCTTTTGCAGATCACATTGAAAAGGCGTTTCCCAATGCTGCTGTCATGGTATTATATGGATCTTCAGAGGCCGAGCCCATTGCCTTTTGTGAGGCGCATGAAGTTGTTAAAAACAAGGAAAAACCGGGATTATTTTCCGGAAAAACCGATCAGCATACCGATTGCAAAATTGGGGAATTCCAGAATAGTGTCTTTTCAGAATGTGAAACAAACATTCCCGGCGAAATTCTGGTCAGCGGCGCCCATGTGGTGACAGAGTATTACGAATCACCAGAGGCATTTACCCATAATAAGATACTACTGGATGGAAAAGTGTGGCACCGGACGGGAGACTATGGTTATTTTGACGAAAAGAAGCAACTTTTCCTGACCGGAAATCCCTCATACAGCAATGGTTCGGAGCATCTGCTAAACGCCGAAAAAAAGCTGGCTGATATTCCCGGAGTCGTTCGTGCAACATTATTAAAGCAGGTTGCTTTTATTCACAAACAGGATTCAGCAGACGAAAAGAACATTGAGAAACATGTCCGGGCGCTGTTTGCTCAGGTGAAAAAAGTAAAATTTATGAAACTTCCACTGGACAAAAGGCATCATGGAAAAATCAAATACGGACAATTGATTTAAAGTTAAAAACCGGCCTGACTTAAATTGCAATACAAGCTTGGATTCGCCCCTTTAAAACAGGCTTCGAATGCGCTGAAACTGAGCATTTTAGCGATTGACCGAGATATCCCCATTTTCTGAATAAATAATTACTTTTCGAGGGCTTTTCTGCTTCAAAACCTCAGAAAAAAAATGTATTTTCGCATCACATAAAAATACATGGAAAACGAGATCACAGAAAACCAGGAGTTAGAAAATACCAACGATAAAATTATCAAAATCAACATTGAAGAGCAGATGAAATCCTGCTATATCGATTATTCAATGTCAGTGATTGTTGGCCGGGCCCTTCCGGACGTAAGGGACGGACTGAAGCCGGTGCACCGACGTGTGCTGTTTGGTATGCACGAGCTAGGAAATACCTTCAACAAACCTTATAAAAAATCTGCCCGTATCGTAGGGGAGGTTTTGGGTAAATACCATCCCCACGGCGATAGCAGTGTGTACGACACCATGGTGCGTATGGCACAGCCCTGGAGTTTGCGTTATATGATGATTGACGGACAGGGTAATTTTGGATCGGTAGATGGTGACAGCCCGGCGGCTATGCGTTATACCGAGGTACGTCTGCAAAAGATCGCCGAAGCGATGCTCGAAGATCTGGAGAAAGATACCGTCGATTTTCAGAATAACTTTGATGATACCTTGCAGGAGCCTACAGTAATGCCAACCCGCATTCCGCAACTCATTGTAAACGGAGCATCCGGTATTGCAGTGGGTATGGCTACTAATATGGTGCCTCATAATTTAAGCGAAACCATCGATGCCATCTGTGCCTATATCGACAACCGCGATATTACCACAGAGGAGATCATGAAACATATCAAAGCGCCTGATTTCCCTACAGGTGGTATTGTATATGGCATGGAAGGTGTGAAACAAGGCTTTGAAACAGGACGGGGAAGGGTAGTGGTGAGAGGACGCGTGAATATTGAAACCGGCAAAAACAACAAAGAAAGCATCATCATATATGAATTACCTTACCAGGTAAATAAAGCAGTGCTGCATCAGAAAATTGCGCAGCTTGTCAATGATAAAGTGATCGAAGGTGTGAGCGATGTGCGCGATGAAAGCGATCGTGACGGTATGCGTCTGGTGGTAGACCTGAAAAAAGATGCGATCGCCAATGTGATCGTCAATCAGTTGTATAAGTTTACAGAACTTCAGACTTCATTCGGTATCAATAATGTGGCCCTCGTAAATGGACGTCCGCGTGTGCTGAATATGAAAGATCTGATCGTGGAATTTGTGAAGTTCCGTCATGAGGTTGTTGTACGACGAGCCCAATATGAACTTCGCAAAGCGGACGAAAGAGCCCATATCCTGCAGGGGTACTTGATTGCACTCGATAACCTTGACGCAGTCATCAAACTGATCAGAGAATCACGAACACCGGATGATGCCAAGGAAGGATTGATATCGAATTTTGAATTGAGTGAGATTCAGGCTAAAGCCATACTGGAACTGCGACTGCAAAGACTGACCGGCATGGAACGCGAAAAGATCCATGAAGAATTTGAAGCGATCATGAAAGTGATCGAAGGTTTGAAAGAATTACTGGCCAATGAAGGTCTGCGTTTTGAACTGATCAAAACGGAAATGCAGGATGTGAAAAAGAAATTCGGCGACGAAAGAAAAACGCATATCGAATATCTGGCTACAGATATCAGCATAGAAGATCTGATTGAAAAAGAAGATATGGTGATCACCGTATCTCATCTGGGATATATCAAGCGAACTTCTGCAACGGAATACCGCACGCAACGCCGCGGCGGTCGTGGCGCCATGGGTGGCAAAACCAGGGAAGAAGATTATATCGATCAGTTGTTTATCGCATCTACGCATGCCACTTTGCTGATTTTTACTGACCGTGGCCGATGCCATTGGCTGAAGGTATATGAAATACCTGAAGGTGAAAAGAATAGTAAGGGTCGGGCCATTCAAAATTTATTGATGTTGCCTGGTGATGAAAAAATCAAAACAATTATCATTGTTCCCAATTTAACTGACGAAGAATATGTCGCCAAGCACAACATTGTGTTATGCACCAAACAAGGCATCATCAAGAAATCTGCTTTAAAAGATTTCTCCCGTCCACGACAAAATGGTGTAAATGCGATCACAATCAACGAAGGCGATACGCTACTTGATGCGGCACTCACTGATGGCGAAAGCTATATCATGATGGCAGTAAAATCAGGCCGTGCAATTCGGTTCCCTGAAGCCAAGGTACGGCCAACAGGCCGTGGGGCCATTGGCGTGAGGGGCATTGAAGTGGATGACCTGACTGACGAGGTAGTGGGATTGCTTTGTGTAAATAAAGATGATAAAAACAAAACCATCCTCGTTGTGAGTGAAAGAGGTATTGG
>JADYYU010000411.1 GCA_020853515.1 Chitinophagaceae bacterium
CGGTGGGTATCAACCTGATACCGATAGCGGTCCGCCAAAATTCTATACCAGTCTTGCAAAGTTCACATCTGCTATTCCTTTCATCAGCCAATTACCTGAAATCGTCCGTGTATTGATTCTGTTTGTGCTTATTTTTGGGGCGCTGTTACTCACTTTATTGTTAGCCGCCGGCCAGTTCAACTAAATTTTTACCATGACAAAAAACAATTCGATTATTTGCCCCGAATGTGGAAGTAATGAAATATCCAGACCACAATTATCGCGCCGTGCAATGGCCATTTCAATTTTATTGATCGGATTTCCGCTGGTTTTTATAAAAAAGGAATTTCATTGCTTTGATTGCGGAATTGATTTCAGAATAAAAAAAAGTCATCCAGATGTGAACAAAAAATAGCACGAATTGAGCTTTGCTTATACACAGATGCTCCACTTTCAGGATCGCTGTTTAACACATCCGGCTACCATGATCTGAATTATTCAACTGCTGTCACAATATTCAACGCCTCAATTTGCTGTTTATACTTAGGAGGCAACAGCACGTTGCGAAGCAGCCAGTCCAGCTTTATCTTCCGGCTCATTTTGTAAACTGACACCAATGGCCGTAACAATGAATTTTCATTCAACTTCAGCAAGGTTGTTACCTGTTTGGGCACCACCAGTTTTTGTCCTTCACTCAATACCAGGTACCGCAATCCGCCCAATTGCCTTTTATACTGTCTGAACAAATCGGCCGTGTATTCACCGTAATTCAAATCCGACTCCAGATGTGATTCCCGTGCAGGCAACCATTGTTCGTATGTCAGCGGCAACTCTTTTAACCCCATCCTAGAACCAACCCTGTAAAACACATTATAGACTTCTTCTTTTTCAGAAGCACTCATTTTTCTCTCAAGCAATTCGTAAGAAACGATAGAATAATAAATGAGCATAAAGAGCACATCGCGATAAGCCCAGTCAGGAATAGAAGCCCCTCTGTTTGATTCAACCTGTCCATGAATGGCTCTTAAGGTATCAATCGCTGCATGCGCATCCTTCATGGGCGAAAAAACAATTTTTCTGGCGTAGTTAACCGTCGAAAATAATCTTGCCAGCGGATCAGCCGGCAGTTTACCTGTAAAATAAAGCCAGTCAACGGCCTTGTTGAGCGCAAACTCGGCAGCCGCTCCGGCAAAAATAAACAAGATGATATCACTTTTACCCCAAACTGATCGTACGATCGAATTTTGCTGAACAAAATACTGCATTGATGAAGAAATTTTAACATACAAACATACATTGTTGTCTCTGCTCAAATTCGCCCCCTGATGCAGGAGAATGATAAAATTCTGTTGTATTTTTAAGTTCCGAATTCAAAATGCAAACACAACAAATAAAAGAGCTGACCCTTATACCGGGAGTTGGCAAATCGATTGCCCTCGATTTGCTTCATATTGGAATCACAAGTATTGACGACCTGAAGGGACAAAATGCGTACGAACTTTTTGATCAGTCGAATGAATATGCAGGCTGTCTGCAGGACAGATGTTTGCTCTACGTTTTCAAATGCGCCATCTATTTTGCAGAAACCCCAGCCGAAAAGCAAGAGAAGGAAAAACTGAAATGGTGGAACTGGAAGGATAAGAAAATTCGAAAATGAAGTCTAAAATAATCTGAATTGAAGATGCTCACACAATAACATGATATGAAATAACATTATTAAAAATCCCATCACGTGCAAGAGACCCCTTGATTTTTAAACTCCCTTTCTTAATTCTCCGATCTCTACAATCTCTCTTCAAAAACCTTCACCGGATTTCCTCTTTCAAGCTGATGATGCTTCAACCATTTCTGCTGCATCAATTCCTTTGCCTTGATTACTTCCTGACTCATCAGTTTTTCTTTAAGCCTTTCGAGCGCCTGTTTCTTATTGCCCAACTGTGTACGCTCATCCGTTGCCAATACCGAAATACCGGATGGGGTATGGATTGCTCTCACCGCCGTTTCTACCTTGTTTACATTTTGTCCGCCGGGTCCGCCGCTCCGGCTTGTCTGATACACCACATCTGACTCTTTAAACTTCATTTCTTTACTGATGTCAAAAATATCGACTCCCACAAACCAGTTTTTTCTTTTATGCATTTTCCGGAATGGGCTTTTTGAAATCCATAAGATATTCCCTTTCCATTCATTACAAAATGATTGAATATCATCACCACTGATCAGCATGGTGGCCGAGAAATAACAACCAGCCATTTGTCCTGCAACACGATCGACCACCCGAGCTTCTATACCAGCAGATTTTGCACAGGCCATTATCTTCTCTACCAATTTTGCCACAGCACGCTCACATTCAGCGGGTCCTTTTCCGGAAGTGATTTGTATGATTTTCTTTTCCATCAGTTATTCTTTATTCATTCTTACAATTCTTGGCTGAAAAATTCCTTCGATCTGCACCAGATCTTTTTGCGCAAACAATACCTGCTCAATATCCTTGTACGCATTGGGTGCCTCTTCGGTACTGCCCCCTATCAAGGTTACCTGATTGGCTGCCAGCATTTTTTTCATATCTGAAACGGTGTTTGCATTTTTCGCCCTGACCCTGCTCATGGCTCTGCCGGCACCATGCGAAGCAGAGTTCAGAGCAAGGTCAATACCCTGACCGCTCACCAGATATCCTTTGTGAATCATGCTGCCGGGTATGATGCCCATCTCACTTTTTTTTGCCGGGGTAGCTCCCTTGCGGTGAACGATCAACTCTCTTCCGTCTACCATTTCTTTCCATGCAAAGTTGTGATGATTCTCCACCTTTAGCAATGGTGTAAAACCTGTTGCCCTGCTCAGGTTTTGATGAATCACATCATGACAGGCTTTGGCATATTCGCCCGCCAGAGTCATTGCCATCCAATATTCACACCCAAGTTCTGAATCCAGGTCTAACCATGCCAGTTGTTTTGCCTGTGCCGGTAATTTGCACACATTCATTGCCTGCTGAAAATAATACTGCGCAATGTTTGCTCCCAGGCCGCGTGAACCGGAATGCGACACGA